>NZ_GL882751.1:2387-10615 GCF_000195655.1 Klebsiella sp. MS 92-3 | reverse complement strand
CCACCGCCGCCGCATCGCCGGCGGTGGCGGGGGCTGCCGGAGAGGCGCCCTCCTCCGGCGAGGCAGCCGGAGGTTCGTCGCCGGGCTCGCTGTCCGCCGCGTCGTTGAGCTGCGGGAAGCTCAGCGGGGCAGCGGAGCCGGAGCCCGGTTCTTCACTGTGTAGCGCAGGCGCAGAGAGCATCCCTGCCAGCAGCGCCAGCGTGGTTAATCGCTTCATAACGTCCCATCCTCCTGCGCCGTTTTCGCCACTGTTGCCCGATTGCGCTGGCTACGACGGGTTTTCCACGTCAGCCAGAACAGTTCGAACACGCAGCGTAAAATGGTGAAGAAGGAGCGGAACGGGTTATCCTGCGGGCGCGGCGGATTAATCCACGCATCCGCGCGGGCCAGCACCACGCGCACCAGTTCACGGCGGCGCGAAAGCGGAATATCTTCATCAAACTTGAGGCGCAGGAAGCGCTCGTCAGAGGTGACCAGCTGGGCCGGAATCGAGATAGCCCCGGACTGCAGGATCAGCTCAATCTCTTCGATGTCATCCTCCAGATGGCGATTATCAGGCGCGACCACGCGGCAGCCGCCCATCGACAGATCCGCGGTATGGCTGCGCGAGACGATGCCGCTGGCGTAATGGATCACCACCGGAATGTCGACATCGATACGAATGGTTTTTCGCACCTGCCGCGTTTCGCGCGCCACGGCAATCGCCGCCAGCAGGAAGATCAGACTGTAGATCCCCCACCCGACGTTGAGGGCGATAACGTTGGGATCCGAGCCAAAATAGTCATGGCCAATCGCCCGGACGATGCCGACCACCACCCCCAGGGCCAGCAGGCAGGCCACCACCAGGTGCGGGCGCACCACGGTGAAATCGAAGTAGCCGACGTCAAGCAGCCCCCCTTATCGGTAACGTTAAACTTGCCGCGTTTGGGGAAAATCATCGTCACCAGAGTCGGCAGCACCAGGTGGAAGGCCAGCACAATATCGTAGATCTCCCCCCAGAAGCTGTAGCGATAGCGGCCGTTCATTCGCGAACCAACGTAAATAGCGAGGAACAGGTGCGGCAGGGCATAGGAGACTATCAGGCTCGCCGACGAGTAGATAATATTGAGGTTAAACAGCAGGTAAGCCAGCGGGGCGGTGACAAACACCACCCTGGGCAGCGCGAACTGGTAGTAGAGCATGGCGCTGAGATAGCACAAGCGCTGCTGAAAAGTCAGCCCGCGGCCAAACAGCGGATTATCGACGCGGAAAATCTGCGTCATCCCGCGCGCCCAGCGGGTACGCTGGATGACGTGCACCACCAGGCGTTCAGTAGCGAGACCTGCGGCCAGTGGGATATCGAGAAAGGCCGACTTCCACCCCAGACGCTGAAACTTCAGTGCCGTATGAGCATCTTCGGTCACCGTTTCGACGGCGAAACCGCCGATCTGCGCCAGCGCCTCGCGACGGATCACCGCGCAGGAGCCGCAGAAAAAGGTGGCGTTCCAGTTGTCGTTCCCCTGCTGAATCGGGCCATAGAACAACATCCCTTCGTTGGGAATGTTGCGTCCGACGGAGAGGTTACGTTCAAATGGATCCGGGGAATAGAAGTAGTGCGGCGTCTGCACCAGAGCCAGCATCGGGTCTTTCAGGAAACCGCCGACGGTGGCCTGCAGGAAGACGCGCGTGGCGACGTGGTCGCAGTCGAAAACGCAGATAAGCTCCCCCTGAGTCAGGGTCAGCGCATGGTTAAGGTTCCCCGCTTTGGCGTGCTTGTTGTCATTGCGGGTGATATAGCCCACCCCAACGTCGGCGGCGAAGACGGCAAACTCGCTGCGCTTACCGTCATCCAGAAGATAGATTTTCATTTTATCTTTTGGATAATCAATGCATTGTGCCGCCAGGACGGTATCGCGCACCACCTCCAGCGGTTCGTTATAGCTCGGAATATAGATATCGACCGTCGGCCACTTACTCATATCATCCGGCAGCGGAACAATGCCGCGCTTCAGCGGCCAGACCGTCTGCAGATAGTTAAGCAGTAGCATCACCCAGATATAGACTTCCGCCAGAAAGAGTCCCATGCCGAGAATAGCTTCAATGGACGAGTTGAAGTGCAGGGTCTGCGTGAGGCGAAAATACATGTAACGGGTGGACATCAGCAGCGACGTGACGACCATAATGACCGATACGCTGCGGCGCTTGCTGAAGCCCATCAGAAAGAGAATACCGATACTTAACAGACCAAAAATATACTGCTTTTGGCTGTCCATCGGCGTGATCACCACCAGCACGGCGACGGGTGACAGCACCAGCGCCAGCAACCAAAAAAGAGATTTTTTCATTCAGCAGCCCTGCAAAAAGTTAACGCCCTGACATGCGTGGCTGGCTGTGCACCGTGCCATCGCCAATATGAATACCCAACAGCGAAGATATTTTTTTAGCCATGATTTCAATATCGAAGGCCGCTGCCGAGGAAGCGTTAAAGTCCAGGATCGACTTCTGCGAGGCATTGGCCTCCACCACGCTTTCATCACGATGGATCACGCCAAGCAGTCGCTCGCCCAGTTTCTCTTCCATCAGGCTGGTGACGTCCCGGCTGACCTGGCGACGGCTATCGCTTTGGTTAATGACGAAATAGTGCCCGTGCTTATAATTCAGCGCCGCGCCGGTCAGGCGCTGCTTTTCTACGTGCGCCAGGGTCGACATCGAGGCGGTATCCGCCAGCAGCGGGATAAGATGCAGGTCCGCCAGCCCCGTCAGCGCCTTTAGCGCGGGCGAAGGTCCAGGGGGCATATCGGCGATGGTGATAAGCCCGGGATAATTAAGCAGCGCGGACAGACCGCGCTGGAGGAAATGGTCATTATGGGTCAGTTGCTCATCAAACGCCTGACGCTGCGCCTCGCTCACTTCGCCATATGGCAGGACGAAAATATTACTGCCGGCGCTCAACACGCACTGGCTCCAGTCGTGCAGCTCCAGCGCCTTCGCCACATAGCCCCGCTCATCGTTCAGCGGTACGCCAAAATGCAAACGCAGCGCGTTCTGGACATCAAAATCCAGCGCCAGAACTTTGCTGCCCGTCCGCGCCAGCGAATAGGCTAAATTGGCCGCCAGGGTCGTTTTCCCTACGCCGCCTTTCGGTGAACAGACGCAAATCAACGGCATGTCGCGATCCTTTCCAGAAGTGATTTCAAAGGCTGGTCTTTATTTTTCGCCACCGGCTCCGCGCTTTTCGCGGCGAACAGGTGGGCATAGTTCTCGGCGGCGGCCGCGGGTCGGGGGGCCATTCTCGGCGGCGGCGCCATGGCCGGTTCCGACGCCGGAATTGAAGGCGCAGGGGTCGGCGCAGGCTCCTGCCTGACCGGCTCCGGTGCGGCTGCGGCGGTCTCCACGACCGGCTGGGAAGTAGCAGGCGCGGCCGAAGCGGCAGACACAACAGGATCAGAGGTTGGCGCCGCTGCTACGGCCGCCTCTACCTGGCGGAACAGATCCGCGGGCACCGACTGCGGCAACGGCGCGGAGACCGAGCCTCCCAGCGCCAGAGAAGAGGGTTTCTCGGCGCCGGGATTTAGCTGATTGAGGATCGCCCAGTCGCCGTGTTCCCGCGTGGCGGCTTGCGAAGAAAGATCCTGAAAGTTGAGGTTTTGCGTCCGCGTTTTTTCTTGAAAGCGCTGCAGATCATCATAATGGTTCATTGATAACCTCATGATTTTAAAAATTTCATATTAAGTTTGTTGTTATTTTCTGGGTATATTAAAAATATCGTGACGCTTCTGGGATGGCAGATAACGCGCCGATGGTGACGTACCAATACACACGATTGACAGGGTTATAATAGTTTAGAATTTGATTTTCGGGATGATTCCACGGCAGAAGTATCGCTACACTAACATTTCCCTTGCAGAAGGGTAGCCCCATTTTTTAGGTATGCGTACATCCTTAACTTCCCGCAATCACCACGCTTCCCAGTCGTTTTTATATAAAAGTATTAGGTCATGATGAAATCATAGCGTCAGATCAGCGAAAGAATAAACCTGAACCATTTTAATTTCTCTTTAATTCTATAAAAATGGACTGAAAGGCTTATTTTTTCGGATAATCTACGAAGAATGCTCTGAGAGCGTGACATAAACTGCGGCAATATGCGTAAGCGCCAGGTTTTATCCACGGCGGGAGAGAAGCTCCCGGCCATGGGACCGGGAGCGCGCCATCAGGCGTGGGACTTTTGCGGATTCTCATCCTGGTCGACGGCAAAGCAGGCCACCAGCTGGCCGCCGTAATCCTTCAGCTGCGGCTGGAGCTGAGTGCAGGGGCCAAAGCGACGGCGACAGCGCGCGTTAAAGGCGCAGCCCGGTGGCGGATTTAGCGGGCTCGGCAGTTCGCCGGTCAGCTTGATCCGCTCGCGCCGGTCGTCTGGGTTCAGACGCGGCGTCGCCGACAGCAGCGCCTGGGTGTACGGATGACGCGGATTGTTGAAGATCTGGTCTTTGGTGCCCTTCTCCACGCAGCGGCCGAGATACATCACCATCACTTCATCGGCGATGTGCTCGACGACCGACAGGTCGTGGGAGATAAACACGTAGGACAGCCCTAAATCCTGCTGCAGATCCATCATCAGGTTCAGCACCTGAGCGCGTACCGAAACGTCCAGCGCGGAGACCGGCTCATCGGCAATCACCACATCTGGATCCAGCATCAGCCCGCGAGCAATAGCGATACGCTGACGCTGACCGCCGGAGAACATATGCGGGTAGCGATCGTAATGCTCGGTTTTCAGGCCCACTTTCGCCATCATCGCCAGCGCTTTTTCACGCCGCTGCTCTTTGCTCAGGCTGCTGTTAATCAGCAGCGGCTCCTCCAGAATCTGCCCCACTTTTTTACGCGGGTTCAGCGAACCATACGGGTTCTGGAACACAATCTGGATTTTTTGCCGCCGCAGCTTCTGCGCCTGCGGGTCGTGCTTAAGCAGATCCTGCCCCTGATAATAGAGCTCGCCGCCGGTGGGGATCTCAATCATCGTCAGCAGACGACCGAGGGTCGATTTGCCGCAGCCCGACTCCCCCACTACCGCCAGCGTTTTACCGCGCTCAAGGGTAAAGGAGACGCCGTCCAGCGCCTTCACCAGCCGTTCCGGGGCGAATAACCCCTTCTTCACCGGATAGTGTTTTTTCAGATCAATGGCCTGCAACAGCGGTTGTGGCGTGGCGGCCTTTTGCGTACTCATAATCCAGGCCTCCCGGCATCATCGAGTGGGTAGTGACATTTAGACTGGCGGCCGCCGGTCAGATCCGCGAGCGCCGGCTCTTCGCTACGGCATTTATCCGTGGCATAGGGGCAGCGCGGATTAAGCAGGCAGCCGTTGGGACGGTCATATTTCCCCGGCACCACGCCCGGCAGCGAGGCCAGACGCGCTTTATCCTGGGCGAATTCCGGCAGCGCGCGCAGCAGCGCCTGGGTATAAGGATGGCGCGGCGCGCGGAAGATATCTTTCGCGTCACCGGTCTCCACCACCTGACCCGCGTACATCACGATAATTTTATGCGCGGCTTCCGCCACCAGCGCCAGGTCATGGGTAATCAACACCAGCGCCATATTCTCTTGCTGCTGCAACTCCAGCAGCAGTTCGATAATCTGCGCCTGAATGGTCACATCCAGCGCGGTAGTCGGTTCATCGGCAATCAGCAGTTTTGGCCGGCAGGCGATCGCCATCGCGATCATCACGCGCTGGCTCATCCCGCCGGAAAGCTGGTGCGGATAAACGTCCAGCCGCGACGCCGGGTCAGGAATACCCACCAGGTTCAGCAGGTCGATCGCCCGCTGGCGGCGGGTTTGCTTATTGCCGCCCTGATGGATCTTAATCGCTTCCATAATCTGGTAGCCGACGGTAAAGCACGGGTTGAGGCTGGTCATTGGATCCTGGAAGATCATCGCCACTTCCGCCCCCACCAGCTGGCGCCGCTCTTTTTCAGAGATGCGCTGCAGATCGCGGCCGTTAAATTCCAGTTTGTCCGCCATCACCCGGCCGGGGTAATCAATCAGCCCCATAATCGCCAGCGAGCTCACCGACTTACCGGAACCCGATTCCCCCACGATGCCGACCACTTCGCCCTGCTTCACGCTATAGCTGATGCGGTCTACGGCGCGGAACGGCGCATTCTCATCGCCGAAATGCACCGATAACTTATCTACATTTAATAACGCCATCTCGAACCTCTTACTGCTTCAGTTTGGGATCGAGCGCGTCACGCAGACCGTCACCCATCAGGTTAAATGCCAGCACCGTCAGCAGGATCGCCACACCCGGGAAGGTCACTACCCACCAGGCGCTTTGCGCGAACTGCAATACGTCGGAAAGCATGGTGCCCCACTCAGGCGTCGGCGGCTGCGCGCCCATACCGAGGAACCCCAGCGCTGCCATGTCGAGAATGGCGTTAGAGAAGCCCAGCGACGCCTGAACAATCAGCGGCGCAAGACAGTTAGGGAGAATATTAACGAACATCTGGCGCATCGCGCCGGCGCCCGCTACGCGGGAGGCGGTCACGTAGTCACGGTTGACCTCCACCAGCACCGCGGCGCGCGTGAGACGCACATAGTGCGGGAGCGCCACGAAGGTTAGCGCCAGCGAGGCGTTGACGATGGAGGGCCCGAAGATTGCCACCAGCACCAGCGCCAGCAGCAGACTCGGCAGCGCCAGCATAATATCGACGACGCGCATGATGATTGAGTCCACCACTCCGCCGAAATAGCCCGCCACCAGGCCGAGCACCACGCCGAGGATCAGCGACAGAACCACCACCAGGCAGCCCACCAGCAGCGACAGGCGGGCGCCGTACATCAGGCGCGACAGAATATCGCGGCCCACGTCGTCGGTGCCGAGCAGATGCGCCATGCTGCCGCCGTCCTGCCAGAACGGCGGCGCCAGCAGCGAATCACGGAACTGATCCGCCGGGTTATAGGGGGCGAGGAAGTTGGCGAATACCGCGATGACGATCATCACCACCACGTATACCAGCCCGACGACCGCCCCTTTGTTGCGTTTGAAATAGTGCCAGAACTCCTGCAGCGGAGTCATGGGTACCGGCGCAGCGATAACTTTATTTTCAGTAACTTGTGACATGATGGCCCCTTACTTCTTATGCCGGATACGCGGGTTCACCACGCCGTACAGCAGGTCGACCAGCAGGTTGACGAGGATAATCATCGTCGCCACCAGCAGCACCCCGCCCTGCACCACCGGATAATCGCGACGCTGCAGCGCGTCGATCAGCCAGCGACCTAAACCAGGCCATGAGAAAATGGTTTCCGTCAGGATGGCGCCTGCCAGCAGGGTGCCCACCTGCAGACCAATCACCGTGACCACCGGCAGCATCGCGTTACGCAGCGCGTGGATCACGATCACCCGCATCCGGGTCAGGCCTTTGGCGCGCGCGGTACGGATATAGTCTTCGCCAAGCACTTCCAGCATCGACGAACGGGTCATACGCACGATCACCGCCAGCGGGATGGTGCCCAGCACGATAGCGGGCAGGATCATATGCATTAAGGCGTCAATAAAGTCGCCCTGCTCGCCCCAGATGGCGGTGTCGATCAGCATAAAGCCGGTCAGCGGCAGGGTATCGTCAAGGAACACCGTATCGCTGATGCGCCCGGAGACCGGCGTCAGGTTCAGCTGTACCGAAACCAGCATAATCAGCATCATGCCCCACCAGAAGATAGGCATTGAGTAGCCGGTCAGCGCCAGGCCCACCGCGGTGTGGTCAAAGATGGAGCCGCGTTTTACCGCAGCCAGCACGCCCACCGGAATGCCGACGGCGACGGCGAAGATCATCGCGCAGACGCCCAGCTCAAGAGTGGCTTTAAAGCGCGGGACAAACTCCTGCCACACGGGAATGCGGCTTTTCAGCGAGATGCCTAAATCGCCGTGCAGCACGCCCCAGATATAGTGGGCATATTGCTGCCACAGCGGCTTATCAAGGCCCATTTCGGCCAGCAGCTGCGCGTGACGTTCGGGGGAAATACCACGTTCGCCCGCCATAATCATCACCGGATCGCCGGGGATCATATGGACGAAAGCAAAGGTGAGAAGGGTGATACCGATAAATGTCGGGATGACTAGTCCCAGACGTCGGAGAATAAACTGCAACATAACCCGGATTCTCTCTAGTGACGCCCCGCCTGGCGACAGGGCGTCTGTATTGCTCACAAAAGCATTCCCCGGAATAGCGGGAATACGCCCCCCGCCCCCC
>NZ_GL882751.1:0-2275 GCF_000195655.1 Klebsiella sp. MS 92-3 | reverse complement strand
CCCCCCCCCCCCCGGGGGGGGGAGAGGGGGTCAGGCATCGTGCTTATTATTCGACAGAGACGTTATCGAAGTGGTGTTTGCCCAGCGGGTCCACCACATAGCCTTTGACTTCTTTACGCACCGGCTCATAGACGGTGGAGTGAGCAATGATCAGCGCCGGAGCCTGGTCATGCATCACTACCTGAGCCTGTTTGTACAGTTCAATACGCTTGTTGTGGTCGTCGGTAGCGCGGGCCGGCTGAATAAGATCTTCAAACGGCTTATAGCACCAGCGCGAGTAGTTGGAGCCGTCTTTCGCCGCGGCGCAGCTGAACAGGGTCGCGAAGAAGTTATCCGGATCCCCGTTGTCGCCGGTCCAGCCCATCATCACGCTCTGGTGCTCGCCCGCTTTCGCCCGCTTCAGATACTCGCCCCACTCGTAGGTGACGATCTTGGCCTGGACGCCAATCTTGGCCCAGTCAGCCTGAATCATCTCCGCCATGCGGCGGGCGTTCGGGTTGTACGGACGCTGTACCGGCATCGCCCACAGATCGATGGTGAAGCCTTTTTCCAGGCCCGCTTCTTTCAGCAGCTGCTTCGCCTTCTCCGGATCGTAGGTGTAGTCCTTAACGTCGTCGTTATAGCCCCACATGGTCGGCGGGATCAGGTTCTTCGCCGCCTGGCCTGCGCCCTGGTAAACCGCTTTGATGATCGCTTCTTTGTTGACCGCGTAGGTCAGCGCCTGACGTACTTTGACGTCGTCCAGCGGTTTCTTCTCGGTGTTAAAGGAGAGATAACCAACGTTCAGACCCGGCTGTTCCAGCAGGGTAATGTTCTTATCTTCCTTCATGCGCGCGATGTCCGCCGGGTTCGGGTACGGCATCACCTGGCACTCATTTTTCTGCAGCTTGGCATAGCGCACGGAAGCGTCCGGGGTGATGGAGAAGACCAGACGATCGATCTGCGGCTTGGTGCCCCAGTAGCCCGGGAAGGCTTTATACAGAATGCGCGAGTCTTTTTGGTACTGCAGCAGCTGGAATGGGCCGGTACCGATAGGATTGAGATCCACTTTTTCCGGCGTGCCGGCTTTCAGCATGTTGTCAGCATACTCTTTCGAAAGAATGGAGGCGAAGTCCATGGCCAGATCAGCGAGGAACGGCGCTTCCGGACGGGTCAGGACGAACTGGACGGTATTATCGTCCACTTTCTTCACTTCGCTAATCAGGTCCGGTAAGCCCATCCCTTCAAAGTATTCATAGCTGCCGCCAGAAACTTTATGGTACGGGTTATTAGTATTCTTCTGGCGATCGAAGGAGAACACCACGTCATCGGCGTTCAGGTCACGGGTTGGTTTAAAGTCTTTATTATCCTGCCACTTCACACCCTGACGGAGGTGGAAAGTATAGGTTTTGCCATCCGCACTGACTTCCCATTTCTCAGCAAGTCCTGGAATAACTTCCGTCGTACCGGTTTTAAATTCGACCAGGCGGTTATAGATCGGTACGGAGCTGGCATCATAGGTGGTGCCAGAGGTGAAGAGCTGTGGGTTAAATCCTTCCGGCGAGCCTTCAGAACAATAAACCAGGGTTTTCGCTTGCACGCTGGCGGCGACGGTCATGGCGACCAGGCTCAGACCAAGCTTCAGCATCCCTGATTTCTTCAAGGAAATACTCATTATTCTGCTCCAAAATTGTGATGTTGTTTGCATATATCCGCCGGACCTTTATTTATTTTTTACCCGGTCCGGTCGGTGGTGCCCGAAGGCGTAGAGAGAGATGGGGATTCCTTTCGCAAAAACGACTGAGTTGCAGTACGGATTCTCCATGAAATGCCCCTCATGCCCTACAATCTGTCAACAGAATGGGGAAACGTCAATACAGCCAGCCGGGTTTTACATCCAGCGTGAGAAACGGCAGGCAAAGATTAAAAAAACTTCAGGACGCTATTTTCAGCAGAGAAATTTATGCTACTGGCAATTCAGCAGAATAAAGACCTTATTAATTTGCAACACCCAGTGGGAAACAATGCCAGCAAATGAGAAAAATTTCTTGCTGTGTGACCAATATGTGAGCGATTAATAGCGTGAACGTTAAAACGCACAGCGGAAAATGCTGCATTCAGCCATAAGCTTCGCGAAAAAAGATCTGTTCATCGATAAAAAAATGCAATGGAAGATGTCACAAAATAGCGAATAGCCGGCTGAAAACGTGAGTAAAGACGTTTATTGTGATTTTGGTGGTATTTTTGGCCAGTTGTGCATTGATGATGCCCGGCGGCGCTGCTGGACTGACCCCAT
>NZ_GL882750.1:2169-6147 GCF_000195655.1 Klebsiella sp. MS 92-3 | reverse complement strand
TATCGTTCAGCCATTGGTTTCGACCGCCTGCCAGCTGCCGCGAAAGAGAATTTTCCCGGCTTTTTTCCCCAACTGATAGCGATACATCGGGTCGTAGTATTCTTCCAGCAGCGGTACCAGCCAGGCAAAGTGCGCCTCGGTGCTGGCGGTGCGCTGCTGCTGCACCAGCGCCTCATCGAGCCGTTCAGTGAGCTGAGCAAAACGCTGCAGCCCCAGGCGACGGCGGATGGCAAACAGGCCGTGATGCAGATACTCGCCATATGCCTGCCAGCCTTTCTCTTCGCCATAGGCGGCGATAAAGTCGCGATACATGCGATCGAAATACTCTTCGCGCAGCCGTTCGAGGCGAACGTCAAACGGATCTTCCACCACCGCCAGCGGCGACTGCGCCATGCGGAGGCGCAGGCTCTCCGGTAGATGATTGGCGCCGATCATATGGCCTTCATCTTCCAGCACCCAGCGGGTCTGCTGTTCGGCTTTTTTAAGCAGGCTGACCGCCAGATGGTTTTCAAAGGTGGCCTGCGGATGCTGATCCTGCAGGGTTCGACCGAATGAAGAACCGCGGTGATGAGCAAGCCCTTCCAGATCGATACCGTCCGGGCGCGAGCAAACCAGCTGAGTTTTGCCGTTGCCGGTGCAGCCGCCAATCAGCACGATCGGGCGCTGCACCAGTTCGTCGGTGGCCTGGATCGCCGCCTGGCGTAGCGCTTTATAGCCGCCGACGATCAGGGGGTAATCCACGCCAGCTTCTTTCAGCCACTGCTGGACGATATGCGAGCGCTGGCCGCCGCGGGCGCAGCACAGGTAACCGTGTGGGTAACGGGCGCACGCTTCCAGCCACGCCTGAGTACGGCTGGCGCGCAGGTCACCCTGGACCAGTTTATGGCCGAGCGCCAGCGCCGCTTCCGGCCCCTGACGCTTGTAGCAGGTGCCGACCGCGGCGCGTTCTTCATCATTCATCAGCGGCAGGTTGATCGCCGCCGGCATCGCGCTTTGGCTAAACTCCACCGGGGCGCGTACGTCAATCAGTGGCGTATCGCTGGCGAGAATGGCGCGATAATCCGTCCCATTGGTCATGGGGTATCCTCTGAAGTCAAAACAGAAATGAGCTTTACAGCAAGGGGGGGATTGTACGCGCCTCAAGGTGTGCCGGGGAAGGGGATAGATCAAATCCCCGGCACGAAGGGCTTAGCTGAGCTGCGATTGCGCCCAGAACAGGCCGCTGGTGTACTCCGGCGGCAGCAGCGGCTTGATCGCTTCCAGCGTCGCGCTCAGGCGATCGGTATCGCTGTCGGTGAGGTTCAGGTGGCCGACTTTACGACCCGGGCGCACCTCTTTGTCATACCAGTGCAGGTGCACCAGCGGCAGCTTCAGCCAGTCGTAGTTAAGATCGGTGCCGATCAGGTTGATCATCACCGACGGGCTGTTGACCACCGGCGGCGGCAGCGGCAGGCCGGTAATCGCCCGCAGATGCAGCTCGAACTGGCTGATAGACGCGCCGTTCTGCGTCCAGTGGCCGCTGTTGTGCACCCGCGGCGCCAGCTCGTTAATCAGCAGCCCCTCGGCGGTAACGAAGCACTCCATCGCCATCACGCCGACGTAGTTCAGCTCGTTCATGATCGCCGTCAGCATGCTTTCCGCTTGTTCCTGCTGGCGGGCATTGGCCTGCGGGAAGGCGACGCTGGCGCGCAGAATACCGTCCTGATGCAGGTTACGGGTCAGCGGGTAGAAGACGGTGCTACCGTCATGGGCGCGGGCGCCCACCAGCGATACCTCGCCGGAGAAGTTAATCCCCTGCTCGACGATGCACTCGCCGTAGTTATCGGCCGGTAGCTGATCGATTTCGTTTTCCCGCAGACGCCACTGGCCGCGGCCGTCGTAACCGCCAACGCGACGCTTAACGATCGCCAGTTCGCCAAGGCGGGCAAACACCGCCGGCCACTCGCTTTTATCCGCCAGCAGTTGCCACGGGGCGGTGGCGAGGCCAAGCTTGTCAAACAGCTGCTTTTGCGTCAGGCGGTCGGCGATAATCGGGAAGACATCGCGGTTGACGAACGCCGGGTGGCGGGCCAGCTCGCGGGTGAGGGCGGTTTCCGGCCAGCGTTCAATTTCTGCCGTGATGACGCTCTGCTGGAACGGCACCGCTTCCGGGTCGGCTTCCAGGCCGACCGGCCAAACGGCGATGCCCAGCGGCTCGCCGGCCTGGCGCAGCATACGGCCTAACTGGCCGTTACCGAGCACGCATACCTGTTTCATGCCGCACCCCGCGGATCCGGATTATCCAGCACTTCATCGGTTTGCGCCTGACGCCAGGCGCTCAGGCGATGGTGCAGTTCTGCATCATGCTGGGCAAGGATCTGCGCGGCGAGCAGGCCGGCGTTCGCAGCGCCAGCTTTGCCGATGGCCAGGGTACCGACCGGAATGCCGCGCGGCATCTGCACAATGGAGTAGAGGCTGTCGACACCGCTTAAGGCTGCGCTCTGAACCGGTACGCCGAGCACCGGCACCAGGGTTTTCGCCGCAATCATGCCCGGCAGATGCGCCGCGCCGCCTGCTCCTGCAATAATCACCTGATAACCGTGGCTTTCGGCGCTTTCAGCAAAGCTGAACAGCTTATCGGGCGTGCGGTGGGCGGAGACCACTTCGACATGGTACGGAACGTTCAGGGCATCAAGGATTTCTGCGGTAAATTGCATGGTAGCCCAGTCGCTTTTGGACCCCATCACGATGGCGATACGCGCCGAATTATTGCGGGAAGACATGCGTCTTAAAACTCCTGTGGGTGTGTTTCACACTGCTTTAGAGGCCACAGAGAATAGCATGAACTGCCAGCAAGGAAAACGGTTGCGTGCGCATGGTTAGCCGTCTTTTGTCTCGCCTGGAGGTGATGGCGTGGGTGCCTGATTGACCTTTATCTCCCTCATGATACAGGTGATAAGCAGCACTAACCCCCACGGGAGCATCAGAGTGCCCATAAGCAGTAAATAGATTTGTACCAGCCGGCTATCGTGAGGGCGGGTGCAGAGCAAATAAATGGCATAAAAATAGATAGCCCACGCCAGCATCGCACACCAGACAAACGTCAGCGTGTTGCCGATAACGACGCCGATTAAGGCGATATAACTTACCCCTAACGGATTGAGGATCGCGATGATCATTCCCCACGTCAGCGGCTGACTCCACTTTTTCCTGCTCATGCTCGTTCCTTGAGAGTGACGTTGTGGAAGACTAGCATGCAGGGCGGGGGGAAGCGCGCACCTTCGCCCGGGCAAAAGGCGCTTTCGGAATTGTGCTCGCGCAGGAATTAGAACGGAAAGTGGATTAGTTCGACGTCGTCCGGCGTCACCTTGACCATCGAACCTTCGCTGTGCCAGGCGCCAAGTACCACGCGCCATGCGGGTTGGCCGTTGGCCTGCAGTTCATGGACCGCCGGGCGATGAGTATGGCCGTGGATCAGCCACTGCACGTGATGCCGCTCCATCGCGTCAACTACCGCCTGTGGATTTACATCCATAATTTCCATTGATTTACTGCTGTTGGCGGCTTTGCTGTCGGCGCGCATGCGGGCGGCGATGCGACGGCGGATAAACAGCGGCAGGGCCAGGAACAAACGCTGGATCCACGGGGTGTGGACTTTGGCGCGAAACGCCAGATAGCCTTGGTCATCGGTGCACAGCGTGTCGCCATGCATGATCAAGACTTCACGGCCATAGAGGTCCAGTCGCTCTTCTTCGGCGAGCAGGATCATCCCGCTCTGACGGGCAAAGCGCTGGCCGACGAGAAAATCGCGGTTGCCATGGGTGAAGTAGCACGGCACGCCGGCGTCGACGACGGCTTTGATTGCCGAGGCAATTTGTTGGTGCAGCGGGTTAGGATCGTCATCGCCGATCCATGCCTCAAACAGATCGCCAAGGATATACAGAGCGTCCGCCTGGCGGGCTTCGCCCTGTAAAAAACGCAGAAAACCGGCGGTGATCG
>NZ_GL882750.1:0-2076 GCF_000195655.1 Klebsiella sp. MS 92-3 | reverse complement strand
GAAAAAACCCGGCGGTGATCGCCGGTTCTTCTGTTTGCAGGTGCAAATCTGCAATGAAAAGTGTCGCCACGAATTACTCGCTGACGGTGACGCTTTTGATGATCACATCATCTTTCGGCACATCCTGGTGCATGCCGCTGCGGCCGGTGGCAACCGCTTTGATTTTGTCAACCACGTCCATGCCTTCAACCACTTCCGCGAAGACGCAGTAGCCCCAACCCTGCAGGCTTTCGCCGGAGAAGTTCAGGAAGTCGTTGTCAACCACGTTGATGAAGAACTGCGCGGTGGCGGAGTGCGGCGCCTGAGTACGGGCCATCGCCAGCGTGCCGCGGGTGTTTTTCAGACCGTTGTTCGCTTCGTTCTGAATCGGAGATTTGGTCGCTTTTTGTTTCATGCCAGGTTCAAAACCGCCGCCCTGAATCATGAAGCCGTTGATAACACGGTGGAAAATGGTGTTGTCGTAGAAACCTTCGCGGCAGTAGTCCAGGAAGTTTTTAACTGTTTCCGGCGCTTTGTCGTCAAACGTTTTGATTACGATATCGCCATGATTGGTGTGGAAAGTAACCATTTTTGCATCCTGTTCCGATGAGTGTGGTGCCAGCACCCGGTGTCGGGTGAGATATAGGGGGGTGTTATAGCATAACCGCGGGGGTCGATGCACCTTGCAATGTGTGCTGCGTCCGGTCTGAATTATGGGTATTATAGAGACTTCATTACCCACACACGTCTACACGGAATCTTCGATGTTAAAAATTTTTAATACACTGACGCGCCAGAAAGAGGAATTTAAACCTATCCATGCCGGGGAAGTCGGCATGTACGTGTGTGGTATTACCGTTTACGATCTCTGTCATATCGGCCATGGACGTACCTTCGTCTCCTTTGACGTCGTGGCGCGCTATCTGCGTTTTCTCGGCTATAAGCTGAAGTACGTGCGCAATATCACCGATATCGACGACAAAATCATTAAGCGCGCTAATGAAAACGGCGAAAGCTTTGTCGCGCTGGTCGATCGCATGATTGCCGAAATGCACAAAGATTTTGACGCGCTGAATATTCTGCGTCCCGACAGCGAGCCGCGCGCAACGCACCATATTGCGGAGATCATTGAGATCACCGAGCAGCTGATCGCCAAAGGCCATGCTTACGTAGCAGATAACGGCGACGTGATGTTCGACGTGCCGACGGACCCGAACTACGGTTTGCTGTCACGCCAGGATCTCGATCAACTGCAGGCGGGGGCGCGCGTCGACGTGGTTGACGTCAAGCGTAACCCGATGGACTTCGTCCTGTGGAAAATGTCGAAAGAGGGCGAGCCGAGCTGGCCGTCGCCGTGGGGCGCGGGCCGTCCGGGCTGGCATATCGAGTGCTCGGCGATGAACTGCAAGCAGCTTGGCAACCACTTCGATATTCACGGCGGCGGTTCGGATCTGATGTTCCCTCACCATGAAAACGAAATCGCCCAGTCCACCTGCGCCCACGACGGCGAATACGTCAACTACTGGATGCACTCCGGCATGGTGATGGTTGACCGCGAGAAGATGTCGAAATCGCTGGGTAATTTCTTTACCGTCCGCGACGTGCTGAAGTATTACGATGCGGAGACGATTCGCTACTTCCTGATGTCCGGCCACTATCGCAGCCAGCTGAACTACAGCGAAGAGAACCTCAAGCAGGCGCGTTCGGCGCTGGAGCGTCTGTACACCGCGCTGCGCGGGACGGACAAATCCGTCGACGCGGCGGGGGGCGAAGCCTTCGAAGCACGCTTTATCGAGGCGATGGACGACGACTTCAACACCCCGGAAGCCTATTCGGTGCTGTTCGATATGGCGCGTGAAGTAAACCGCCTGAAAACCGAGGACGCAGCCGCGGCGAACGCCATGGCGGCCCACCTGCGTAAGCTCGCTGCGGTGCTGGGTCTGCTGGAGCAGGAGCCGGAGGCGTTCCTGCAGAGCGGCGCGCAGGTTGACGACGCGGAAGTGGCGGAGATCGAATCGCTCATCCAGCAGCGTCTGGACGCACGCAAAGCGAAAGACTGGGCGGCGGCGGATGCGGCGCGCGACCGTCTCAACGAGA
>NZ_GL882749.1:0-2403 GCF_000195655.1 Klebsiella sp. MS 92-3 | reverse complement strand
ATCCGGTAACGGGTATCCCTACCGCGACATATTTAACAGCGTGACGATAATCCAGATCGCATGCCTTAAGAACATTTTGAGTAAATAAAGGTGTTCAAAATGCTTAAATTAATCATTTTGATATTTTTATATTGCTCATATTGAGAAATATTACTTTGATTTTTTCATTTTGCTCGTATAATTGGTATCAAATTGAGTGTAATTAACGGAGCATATTGATGAATATTTACTGAGATGATGGTTCAACTAATGTTAAGCTGGCATGGTTTGAAGGCGATGAGCTTCAGACACGGGTCTCTGCGAACTCCTTCCGGCATGGCTGGAAAGTGGCGGAATTCAGTGCGGCAACGTTCAATTATCAGGTGGGCACGCTGAAATACACCTGGGACAGCGTCAGCCGGGATGCCATCCCGACAACAAACGTGGATTATCAGTACGGTGATCTCAACCTGCTGGCTGTGCATCATGCGCTGCTGAACAGCGGACTGGAGCCGCAGCCGGTGAGTCTGACCGTGACGCTGCCCCTGAGTGAATATTACGACGGGGACTGCCAGCGGAACGAGGAGAACATACGACGCAAACGGGAAAATCTGATGCGTGAGCTGGTTCTGAATAAGGGCAGGGCGTTTACCGTAACGGACGTGAAGGTGATGCCGGAATCACTACCGGCGGCGTTCTCCCGTCTCGCTGAGCTGAAACCTGGCCCCGCGGAGACCACCCTGATTATCGATCTCGGTGGCACCACGCTCGATGCCGGTGTGATTGTCGGCCAGTTTGATGATATCAGTGCGGTGCACGGTAATCCGTCTGTCGGCGTGTCACAGGTCACCCGCGCAGCTGCAGGCGCGCTGCGGGCGGCAGACAGCGAAACCAGCGCCCTCATCGCTGACACTATCATCCGCAACCGCAATGATCGTCAGTATCTGCAGCGTGTGATCAACGATGCCGGTAAAATTGACGAGGTTCGGAACAAAATAACAGAGGCAATCACTTCCCTGGGGGCGCGTGTCACCAGTGAGCTGACGGCCTTCAGGAACGTTAACCGGGTATTCCTGGTCGGGGGAGGGGCTTCCCTCATAGAAGAAGCTATCCGTCAGGCCTGGCCTCTGGCTCCTGACCGTATCGAGGTTATCGGCGATCCGCAGATGGCGCTGGCCAGGGAGATTGCCCTTTACAATAAAGAGGACTAAACGTGCCGGACGGCCAGTATTCTTTCTATCTGCACAGCGACGATCGCACCGACATCGCGGCGATGGCAACTATCAGCACCATCTCACAGCCCCTGCGCGGTGAGTTCATCCGTACCGCCGCCACCGCCGGGGCGGTGGTATTCCAGGTGGATGCCCGTTTACCGGCGCTGATCCCGGTGTTCTTTGCCGGGCAGCTGAGCGCTGTCCGCCTTTGCGCCGTGATGGCCCTGGTCTCCGGAACCTGGTCCTCACTCACCGGCCTTCCGGATGAGCCCGAAAATGGTGAGGCTGCTCTGCCCGTGTCACCGGAGACAGAATACCAGCGCCGGCGTTACACCCTGACACTTCAGAATGGCCGGAGTGGGGAACGGGTGGAAAGTGTGCTGACGGAAGCGTCATCCCGTCTGCGTGGCGATCTGCTGAGAAACCTGATTATCACCGGTCTTGCCCTCCACACGACGGCACCGGAGCTGCCGCGTCTGCTGGCCAGTATGCCGGTACCGCCCACCTCGGTCAGTGAGCTGCAGGCACTGGTTCAGCAGATGGCCGGCACCGCTGGCGTGAGCAGGGCTGCAGCTGCAGTACCGGATACGCCGGCAACATCTGCCGTGCCGGTGTCCGGGGCGGATACCCGGGAAATAAAGAAAAATATGCGGCGTGCATTCGGCGACTAACAGTACGAATCACATCCACTACTACACCGATTTCAAATGACTGGCATCCCAGGGAGGTTCTCATGTCACCAGGATTCAGAAATGTTCTCCGTCTCGCCCGCATTCCCGTCGACAGCAGTGAACCGGTGCGCAGAAAATTTGGCAGCCGGCTGATTGGCATTGTGACGGTATGTCTGCTTCCGCTTCTGGTTTTCGACGTTCCGCAGTGGGTTTTCATTTTGTCGCAGGTCATCTGGGGGGCGGGTGTCTATGTTGGCCTGTCCGTGGCCGGGGATAAATCCCTGAACCGCTGATACAGATTTCCTGGCTGTTCAAAAAAGGAGCAGACGTGGTGGCGTCTGTTCTCCCGTGCTTCTCCGTCGTTTGCCTTCAGGTTATCCACAATCTTAAGCCCCGGATTTGTGGACAGGTAGCCGACAATTCCCCATTCACCTGGCGTTAACGCAAGCCTGCCGCCCGCTGCCAGTGTCTCGCGTCCGGTCTGGTACGGGACGGGCGGGGTTTTTCCTCCCCCCCCCCCCCCCCCCCCGCGCGGGGGG
>NZ_GL882748.1:1954-8321 GCF_000195655.1 Klebsiella sp. MS 92-3 | reverse complement strand
CGCGGTGGAGAAGATCCCGGTCGCACGAATTGTCGAGGCGCTGGAGAATCCGGGGGCGGAGTATCAGCACAACGGCATGGCGCGGCGCTTTCCCGATATTCGCTTTATCTGGTGGGCCGGCGGCGCCAACTTTACTCATCATCAGGACACCAACCGACTGATTCAGGCGTGGCAGAAACCGGAGCTTATCGTCATTTCCGAATGCTTCTGGACCGCCGCCGCGCGCCATGCCGATATCGTCCTGCCGGCGACCACCTCGTTTGAGCGCAACGATCTGACCATGACCGGGGACTACAGTAACCAGCATCTGGTGCCGATGAAGCAGGTGGTTGCCCCGCGAGATGAAGCGCGCGACGATTTCGCGGTCTTTGCCGACCTCAGCGAACGCTGGGAGGCGGGTGGCCGCGAACGCTTCACCGAAGGGAAGAGTGATTTGCAGTGGCTGGAGACTTTCTATCAGATGGCCGCCCGGCGCGGCGCCCAGCAGCAGGTGACGCTGCCGCCATTTGCCGAATTCTGGCAGGCTAACCAGCTGATTGAGATGCCGGAGGAGCCGGAGAATGCCCGTTTTGCGCGTTTCGCCGCCTTCCGCGCCGATCCCCAGGCCAACCCGCTGAAAACGGCGAGCGGTAAAATAGAGATCCACTCGCCGACCATCGCCGCTTTTGGTTACGCCGACTGTCCGCCGCATCCGATGTGGCTGGAGCCCGACGAGTGGCATGGCAACGCAGAGGCGGGGCAGCTGCAGCTGCTGTCGGCCCATCCGGCCCACCGTCTGCACAGCCAACTGAACCACACCGCGCTGCGCGAGCGCTATGCCGTCGCCGGGCGCGAACCGGTGACTATTCATCCGCAGGATGCGCAGGCGCGCGGGATTGTCGATGGCGATCTGGTGCGGGTATGGAACGCCCGCGGTCAGGTGCTGGCCGGCGCCGTGGTGACGGAGGGGATCCGCCCGGGGGTGATTTGCCTGCATGAAGGAGCGTGGCCCGACCTGGATCCGCAGGTCGGCATCTGCAAAAACGGGGCGGTGAACGTCTTAACCAAAGATATTCCGACATCCCGGCTGGGCAACGGCTGTGCCGGGAACACCGCCCTGGCGTGGCTGGAGAAATATACCGGCCCGGCGCTGCCGCTTACGGCATTTGATCCGCCGGCCAACGCATAATCCACGTCGGGTGCTGAGTATCGTCCTGCCATGCGCAGTCTTCAATCCGGAAGCCCTGCGCATGGTAGAAACTCACCGCCGATTCGTTCTTCTGATAAACCTCAAGGCTCAGCCAGGCGTAGTGCCGTTTGACTTCATCCAGCAGCGCCCGGCCAATACCCTGGCGGGTGGCGCCCGGCGCGACAAACAGCGCGCCGACGAAACGGGAGTCCAGCACGCTGACAAAGCCTTTTAACTCGCCATCCTGCTCCCAGACCCAGGTGCTGGCGGCGGGAAGATAGACATCCCGTACTACCGCGACGCTGTCGCGCCAGTAGCTTTCGCTGATAAAAGGATGGGCATGAATCGTGCTGTCCAGCCACAGCGCCAGCAGCGGCGCGGTATCTTCAGTGTCCCACTTGCGGATCATCCTGACCTCCAGGGTGACAGAAGCAGCCGGTGACATGGTCGTTGACCAGCCCACAGGCCTGCATAAAGGAATAACAGATTGTCGAGCCGACAAACTTAAAGCCGCGTTTTTTCAATGCCTTCGACAGCGCATCGGAGGCCGGCGTCGTGGTGGGAATTTCCGCCAGCGTCGCAGCGCGGGTCACCTGTGGCGCATTGTCGACGAAGGACCAGACAAAATCAGTGAACGACTCGCCATTTTCTTCCATCGCCAGATAGGCGCGGGCGTTGCCGATAATGGCCTGGATTTTTCCCCGATGGCGAATGATGCCGGTATCCTGCAGGAGTCGCTCGATATCGTCATCACCCATCGCCGCCACGCGCACCGGATCGAACTGGTGAAAAGCCTGGCGGTAGTTCTGCCGTTTTTTTAACACCGTGATCCACGATAAACCGGCCTGCTGGCCCTCAAGGCAGATCATTTCAAACAGCTGGCGACCCTCTTTTTGCGCCACACCCCATTCGGTATCGTGATACTCGATGTATAACGGATCCTGACTCACCCATCCGCAACGCTGCATAGCTGTTTCTCCCTCTGCGCTAAAAAAGTGGACGCCTGCCTTGACGGCTGAAAGATAAAGATAATAGTTAATACAGGGAAATCGTATCCCCACTAAAAACACAGCAATATTGCCGATTCGGCTCTTTTCTGGAGTCGCATTAATGATAATAAAGAAATGCAATGGCCTCCGGGGGTTCTTGATCCCGGCGAGCGTATCCGTCTGGGTGTCATGTGTCTCTGGAGCGAATGCCTGGCAACAGGAATATATCGCTATCGATACAAAAAGTAATACGTCGGAACGCTATACATGGGATAGCGATCACCAACCACGTTATGAAGATATTCTCGCCGAGCGGATGAAGTCCTCTGAGACGCCCGGCGGGCTGGCGTTAAACCAGGGGCTGGCGCCGCCGGACAGCGGCCGCGGCCTGAGCATTGGCTGGAATTATCCGCTGGCAAACGGCGTAACCTCCGGGCCGGTGGCCAGCCTGCGCAGCGACGTCACCGCGCCGACGGTGAGAAGCGCAGGCGAGGCGGGCTACGTTAACACGCTCGGCTGGCGCATGGATTATCAGGCGCTGTGGGGCGTGCATCCCTGGGCGCAGGTGAGCTATAACCAGTCGCTCGCCAGCGATGTCTGGGCGCCGATGACCCGTGCCAGGGAGGGAGGCTGGAGCGATGTCACCCTGGGCGCTGATATGCGGTTGGGATCCCACGTGGCGGCATGGGCAACGCTGTCGCAGGCGGATAACCTGCCGTCAGGGGAAAATACGCTCTATTTGATGGGGGTCAGCGCCAATTTTTAATCGGGAATTGTTACGCATTTGAAACGATGTGGTTATTGTTAAATCTCAGCAATGGCGCATTTCTGTGAGATAGCGCACACTAACTTTTTGCCTGTAATTTACGGAATGAATGTTATGCAATGCCATTCATTCCAACATTAATGCATTTCATTCCCCGCTGATGGCAGTTCATGCCTTTTTCCCCCACTGGATGAGGGGCCTTCGCTATTGTGGCGGCAGTTAATTTATCAGGACAACTGCTATGAACGCTGCAAACCGTCAATCGACCCGCTGGCTGACACTGATCGGCACCATCATCACCCAATTCGCTCTCGGTTCGGTTTATACCTGGAGTCTGTTTAACAGTTCGCTGTCTGACAAACTGGGCGAGCCGGTCAGTCAGGTGGCTTTTTCCTTTGGTCTGCTGAGCCTCGGGCTGGCGCTCTCTTCGTCGGTCGCCGGCAAGCTGCAGGAGCGCTTTGGCGTGAAGCGCGTCACCATGGCCTCCGGGATCCTGCTCGGCCTGGGCTTCTTCCTGACCGCGCACTCCAGCAGCCTGATGATGCTGTGGCTGAGCGCGGGCGTGCTGGTGGGGCTGGCGGACGGCGCCGGTTACCTGCTGACCCTGTCGAACTGCGTGAAATGGTTCCCGGAACGTAAAGGGCTGATCTCCGCCTTCTCCATTGGCTCCTATGGTCTCGGCAGCCTGGGGTTCAAATTCATTGATTCCCACCTGCTGACCACCGTTGGCCTGGAAAAAACCTTCGTTATCTGGGGCGCTATCGTGCTGGTGATGATCGTCTTTGGCGCGACCCTGATGAAAGATGCGCCAAATCACCCGGCAGCCACCGCGGCCAACGGCGTCGTGGAAAACGACTTCACCCTCGCCGAATCGATGCGTAAACCGCAGTACTGGATGCTGGCGGTGATGTTCCTGACGGCCTGCATGAGCGGTCTGTACGTAATTGGCGTAGCGAAGGATATTGCCCAGGGAATGGTCCACCTGGATGTCGCCACGGCGGCCAACGCGGTAACGGTTATCTCGATTGCGAACCTCAGCGGTCGCCTGGTGTTAGGTATCCTGTCTGATAAAATCTCCCGCATTCGCGTGATTACCATCGGTCAGGTCGTGTCGCTGGTGGGGATGGCCGCGCTGCTGTTCGCCCCGCTGAATGCCTTGACCTTCTTCGCCGCCATCGCCTGCGTCGCCTTTAACTTCGGCGGCACCATTACCGTCTTCCCGTCGCTGGTGAGTGAGTTCTTTGGTCTGAACAATCTGGCGAAAAACTATGGCGTGATTTATCTGGGCTTCGGTATCGGCAGCATCTGCGGCTCTCTCATCGCTTCGCTGTTCGGCGGTTTCTACGTGACCTTCTGCGTGATCTTCGCCCTGCTGATCCTCTCGCTGGCGTTATCCACCACCATTCGTCAGCCGAAAAGCACGGTATATAACGAGGCGCACGCCTGAAACCTGCGGCGTGAAACGTGCCCCTGGTTATTTCCCTAAGCAAATAGTGCCAATCCAGCCAAATGTTTTGTAAATGTTTGGCTGGATCACATTCCCTCCTGATACTTTTCTCGTTCCCTGTGGTCTACTTATCGCGGTTTGTAGAGGTTTCTGATAACCAACCCTAACGCACCCTATTAGCCTACTGACTCGTGCCACAGCGTCAGGCGGTGTTTTATTCTTCTTTTTCCAGGTTTGCTTGCATGAAATATATTAGAACGATGACGCAGCAGAAGCTTAGTTTTTGGCTGGCGCTGTACATCGGCTGGTTTATGAACGTCGCCGTTTTTTTCCGGCGTTTCGATGGTTATGCTCAAGAGTTCACTTTCTGGAAAGGGCTTTCCGGTGTTGTTGAACTGGTTGCCACGGTATTTGTCACCTTCTTCC
Source organism: Klebsiella sp. MS 92-3 (assembly GCF_000195655.1). Taxonomy (NCBI): domain Bacteria; kingdom Pseudomonadati; phylum Pseudomonadota; class Gammaproteobacteria; order Enterobacterales; family Enterobacteriaceae; genus Klebsiella; species Klebsiella sp. MS 92-3. The sequence continues at coordinate 3,525 of NZ_GL882748.1, read as the reverse complement.
TGTTACGTCTTCTGTCGCTGTTCGGCCGCCGTATCTGGCGCATTCTGGCGACGCTGATTGTCCTGTTTTCCGCCGCGGCGAGTTACTACATGACGTTCCTCAATGTGGTGATTGGCTACGGGATCATCGCTTCGGTGATGACCACCGATATCGACCTGTCGAAAGAGGTCATCGGCTGGCACCTGATCCTCTGGCTGGTGGCGGTGAGCGCGCCGCCGTTGCTGTTCATCTGGAGCAACCGCTGCCGCCATACGCTGCTGCGCCAGCTGCGCACCCCGGGCCAGCGGGTTAAAAACGTGCTGATCGTGGTGCTGGCCGGACTGATTGTCTGGGGACCCATCCGCCTGCTAGAGCTGCGCCAGCATGATGTGGAGCGCCATTCGGAAGTGGATATGCCGAGCTATGGCGGGGTGATCGCCAACTCTTACCTGCCGTCGAACTGGTTGTCGGCGCTGGGTCTGTACGCCTGGGCGCAGGTGGATGAATCCTCAGACAACAAATCGCTGATTAACCCGGCGAAGAAGTTCACCTACGTCGCGCCGGAAGGTCTGGATGATACCTACGTGGTGTTTATCATTGGCGAAACGACCCGCTGGGACCATATGGGCATCCTCGGCTATAGCCGCAATACCACGCCAGAGCTGGAGAAAGAGAAGAATCTCGTCGCCTTCCGCGGTTACTCGTGCGATACCGCTACCAAACTGTCGTTACGCTGCATGTTTGTGCGCGAGGGCGGGGCGGAAGATAACCCACAGCGGACGCTCAAAGAGCAGAATGTCTTTGCCGTGCTGCATCAGCTGGGCTTCAGCGGCAATCTGTACGCCATGCAGAGCGAGATGTGGTTCTACAGCAACACGATGGCCAACAATATCGCCTACCGCGAGCAGATTGGCGCCGAGCCGCGCAACCGCGGTAAGAGCGTTGACGATATGCTGCTGGTGGATGAGATGAAGCGCGGTATGGCGCAGGGCAACGCCTCCGGTAAGCATCTGATCATTCTCCACACCAAAGGCTCCCACTTTAACTACACCCAACGCTACCCGCGCAGCTTCGCCCAGTGGAAACCGGAGTGCGTCGGCGTCGACAACAAGTGCTCGAAAGCGGAACTGATCAATTCCTACGACAATAGCGTGACCTATGTCGATCACTTTATCGTCAGCGTCCTCGACCAGCTGCGGGATAAGAAAGCGATTGTGTTCTATGCCGCCGACCACGGGGAGTCGATTAACGAGCGTGAACACCTGCACGGTACGCCACGCAAGATGGCGCCGCCGGAGCAGTTCCGCGTGCCGATGATGGTGTGGATGTCGGATAAGTACCTGGAAAATCCCGATCACGCCGCCGCGTTTGCCCATCTGCAGCAGCAGGCCGCGATGAAGGTGCCGCGCCGTCACGTCGAGCTGTACGACACCATTATGGGCTGCCTCGGCTATACCTCGCCGGATGGCGGGATCAATGAGAACAACAACTGGTGCCGGTGGAAAAAGTAAGGCCCGATAGTTTTCAGATTCTCGGGTCTGTTTTCCTTTCCTGAGCCCAGGATAAGCTAATCCCCCCCCCCCCCCCCCCCC
>NZ_GL882748.1:0-1832 GCF_000195655.1 Klebsiella sp. MS 92-3 | reverse complement strand
CCCGCGGGGGGGGGGATTTTTTTCGCACAGTGGACGTGTCTGGCAGGTGACCTCTTCTTCTTTGATTACCCCTGTTTCCTCGCTTCCCCTGTGCATGAACTTTTCATGGAGAGAAAGGATGAAGGTGATAAAGGGGTTGGTCCTACTGTGCCTGATGATGCTCGCGGGCTGCCAGTCTGAGGAAGAGACCAGCCAGTTCCTGCTGGCCTGTAAATACGATGCGCCAGCGACGATCGCAGCCATGCTGGATAACGGCATTGATGTGGATGGTCAGGATAAAACCGGCTTAAGCGGCCTGATGGTCGCTGCTGCGGAAAATCGACGCGATGTGGTTGAATTGCTGCTTAAGCGTCGGGCGAAGCCGAACCTCCAGACGCGCCAGGGCGTCACGGCGCTGATGCTGGCGGCGGCGCGTGGCAGCGATACCGCGATTATCGGCGATCTTCTCCAGGCGGGAGCGTCGGTGAATCAGACCTCCATCGACAAGAGTACGGCATTGATGTCCGCCATCTCCGACGGCGGGGACGTCAGAAACGACTATCAGCATATTCTGGCGATGAAAAAGCCCGATGCGCCTGTCGAAGAGGAGAGTACGCTGGACAAGATAGTTGGCGCAACGGCGGCGAAATCGCTGGCGACGGGCAATCGCGCGCTGATGACCGAAGACATGGCGTTACAACTGGCGCCCGGCGCGTTTAAGAAGAACGTCGACGAGATAGTGGCGCTGCTCCTCAAGCACGGCGCGGACGTGAAGGCCGTCAACGCGTCCGGGGAATCGGCCTTTTTCCTCGCTGTCGATCACGCGCGATCGGCGGAAACCATCACGACGTTGGCCAACGCCGGGGCGGACACCAGCCTGGCGGATAAATCCGGCACCACACCGCTGATGCTGGCGGCGGCGGGGGACGATCCCGATCTGGTGCTGGCGCTGTCGGCCTCCGGGGGGGGAGGGGGTCAGCCGAACCGTGAAGGACTCACGGCGCTGCAGGTGGCGGCGGGTCAGGGGGCGCCTGCGGTGATCGCGGCGCTGGCGCAGCGCGGCGCAAAGGTGGACCAGCTTTCCGCCAACGATCTCAGCCCGCTGATGCTGGCGGTCAAAATGAATAATAAAGCCAATGTCGAGGCGCTGCTTGCGGCTGGCGCCAGCGTCAACCTCAGCAATAAGGCCGGCTATACGGCGATTGGCTACAGCCGGGCCGGCGAGGTTCGCCAGCTGCTGCTGGCACAGCATGCCGAGCTGAAGGGGCAGGCCGCGCATATGGCGCAAAGCGAACTGCAGTTTTGTGCTAATGCCTTTGCTGACAAGCTGGCATACAGCGACATCGCCCGGGCGGTGAATAACGATACCCGCCCGGATATTATGCGTCATCAGCAATCCTGCCCGGAGCTGGGGGAGCTGACGATGCTACTGGGAGAGTTTACATTCACCCCGGCGGGCGCAACCTATCTCGGCGAGCCGGTGACATGTAAGGTATCCGAGTATCGCAAAACGTTTGAGGTCAACTGCCGCTAAAAACGTTGAGCAACCGGCGATTCGCTGCTCAGGCTGCTGAGTTTCTCGCCGGTTGAGCGATTTTTTGAAAATAAGGCATTGACGGGTAGGCATCCCAGCAGTAAGATGCGCCCCGCATTCGGTGATTGGCGCAGCCTGGTAGCGCACTTCGTTCGGGACGAAGGGGTCGGAGGTTCGAATCCTCTATCACCGACCAAATTCGAAAAGCCTGCTCAATGAGCAGGCTTTTTTGCATCTGAGGCCAGTGAGGATGAGAACCTCCGGGGGCAGGAGGTTCGACTCGCGTTTCGTAGGCCCGCGCAAGCGCATGGACTGCACC
>NZ_GL882747.1:2819-13700 GCF_000195655.1 Klebsiella sp. MS 92-3 | reverse complement strand
CGATCAGCAGCAGCGTCAGCCCTTTATAAACCCACGGCAGCCAGGCGCTGGCGAAGAACAGCGGCGGGACAATAGCGACCAACAAGGCGACCACCATAATGGCCGGGGTGTAGATCCGGCTGAAGCGGTCGATGAAGCGCTCGATTGGCGCCCGACGCTCCTCAGCCTCTTCAATCAGCTTCAGGATGCGGTCGATGGCGCTGTCGCCCGGTTCGGATATCACGGTAAGCTGCACCAGGCGATCGACGCTGGTGGCGCCCGCCGCTACCCGTTCCCCGGCCTGACGTTCCACCGGCACCGACTCGCCGGTCAGGGCGCTTTCATCAAAGCTGGCAAACGGCGACAGCAGCTGGCCATCCGCCGGCAGACGCCCGCCGGCAGCCACTTCAATCACATCTCCGGGACGCAGGTCGCGCTGGGCGACGGTTTCCCGCACGCCGTTGCGCAGACGGATGGCGGTGTCGGGCTTCAGCGCCATCAGCGCGCTCACCCCCTGCCGTGCGCGGCTGGCGGCCCAGCCTTCGAGACGCTCGCCGATCAGGAACAGCAGCAGGACCATCGCCGCCTCCGCGGTGGCGCCGATAAACAGCGCCCCGATGGCGGCGACGCTCATCAGCGTTTCAATGGCGAACCAGCTCCCGCTCTTGATCAGGCGTAGCGCCTGGCGGGCAACCGGCCACAGGCCAACCAGGGTGGTGGCAATAAAGGCCAACTGACCGGCAGGGTGGTTGGCCTGCTCCAGCCCCCAGCTCAAGGCCATCATGATAACCAGCGTCAGTAACGGCAGATTGTCGCGCAGCAGCGACCCTCGGGTTTGCTCTGCTGCGGGAGCATCGGCATCGCGCAGCGTATACCCCGCCTGGCGGACCGCGTTCTCAACCTGAGCGCGGACATCGCCCTCGGCGTTAACCAGCAGCTTTTCTGTGGCGAACAGCACCTGGACCTGACTGACCCCGGGCACCTGACGGACCGCGGTTTCCACCTTGCGGGCGCAGGCGGCGCAGTCCATGCCATCAACTTGCCAGCTATAGCGGGCGTCGCTAAGCGCTTCGGCGGCAGGGGCGGACTCTGTGGCGCAGGCGTGATCTGTACAGCAGCTCTCCGCCGGGGCGGTTGCTGGCCGCATGGTGAAAGACGAGAATTGTGGAACTTTTTTATCCTGCGCGTCTGGAGTCGACATGGCACCCTCCGGGAAATGATAATTTTCTCATTAGCCGTAGGATACACTCTGGAGTCGACTCCAGAGTCAAGGACTAAATTACAGGTACAGCGCGCGCACGATCAGGAAGTGGCCGGCAAAGTAGAATGCGGCGGCGATGGCGTTATCGGCGCGGAAGCGGCGACGATAGTGGCTCACCAGCCACACGGCATTGCTCAGCAGCAGCAGGGCTGCGCCGGCGAAACCGGACAGCGCGGTGTTGGTGGGGCGGGCAAACCACAGCTCGCCGGCCAGCCAGACCATTACCAGCGTCATTCCGATAAAGGTCAGCACCGGCATTTTCATCTCTTCCAGCCGACTCCAGATCACCGCCATTAGCAGGGCGCCGAATACCAGCAGCACCAGCGGCAGCGGCCAGAAGAACGACAGCGTCAGCTGGCTGGCGAACCAGATGGTATACAGCAGATGTGACAGGAAGAAAGCGCCCACCGCGTACATCACCCGCTGGCGCGGCAGCAGGGTCAGGGCGTCGCCGAGCAGCGAGGCGCACAGGCCAGCCAGCACCAGATAGCTGATGGCATTGAACATCGGCGCCTGCCAGGCCAGTAACAGCAACAGAATCAGGGTGACAGGTTTAAAAACCCAGCGTCGCCATGCCGGCCCACGATAGGATGCATCGACATAAAGCCATGCGGAGAAACAGACAGCAATAAATGACCAAAGCATAGTAAGTCCCTGTATCTGTTATCATAAAGAAAGTTACGGATGCGTGATGCTACTACTCAGTGTAGTGGTTTGGCGTAGCAGATGACAATGTTATTCCCGACGCAGTATGCTGATTCCTGATATTTTTTATGGGTAACCCTAATGAGTAAAATGCCCCTCTTTTTTGTTCTGGTCGTCGCGGTGATTGTGGTGGCGGCTTCGTTTCGCTATGTCCAGCAGCGCCGTGAGAAACAGGCGAATGACGCCGCGCCGTTGCTACAAAAGCGGGTTATCGTCAGCAATAAACGGGAAAAAGTGATTAACGATCGGCGCTCGCGGCAGCAGACGGTGACGCCTGCAGGCAGTGAGATGCGCTATGAAGCGAGCTTTCGCCCCGAAAACGGTGGTCTGGAGGTGGTGTTTCGCCTTGACGCGCCGCAATATCACGCGCTGAGCGTCGGCGATCGTGGGATGTTGAGTTATAAGGGCACAGCGTTCGTGGCGTTTACGCCCGATCCCTGAGCCCTTTTCAGGACTATTTTTTCAGCGTCGCCTTCAGTTTTTTCTGCCAGGCGACGAGCTCAAACACGCCGAAAATAAAAATGCGGATTTGCTCAAAGCGGCTCAGCGGCGGCGCCTCTTTCGGCTGCGTCGCCTTGAGCAGCGTCAGCTGCAGACCGTGCATCAGGATCATGAAAATCAGCGCGACGTTGACAAAGATATTCAGCGGCTTCGGGAAGGGCTGAAACAGATTCAATAACAGAAAGGCCCAGACGCACAGCATCAGCAGGCGGCCTAAATTAATCAGCATGGTGCTCTCCTTGGGCCTCACGTTGGTAAAGACGGTAGGCGACCTGTCCGGCCACTTTTTCACGATACAATTGCCAGTTAGCCGGCACCGGCGGTAAGCCGTTTTCGACTTCGCTTTCGACGTACACCAGGGCCTCATCGGCCAGCCAGCCTTGTGTCTCCAGCAGACGTAGCGTCTCCTCCAGCAGCCCCTGACGGAACGGCGGGTCGACGAACACGATCTGGTGCGGGGTCCCCGGCTGGCTCAGGAAGCTGAGGGTGTTGGTGGTGATCACCTTGCCGCGATCCGCTTTCAGGGTGGCGAGATTTTTTTGCAGCTGCTGGGCTACGCCGCGCTCCATCTCCAGCAGCGTGGTGCTGGCCGCATAGCGGGACAGCGCTTCCAGCCCCAGCGCGCCGCTGCCGGCAAAGCAATCGAGGCAGTGCGCGTCAACAATGGACGGCGCCAGCCAGTTAAAAAGGGTTTCGCGAACCCGATCGGTGGTCGGCCGCAGGCCCGGGCTCTCCGGCACCGGTAATTTACGGCCGCGCCATTGCCCGCCGATGATGCGGATCTGACCGCTGCCCGCGTGGTTTGGTTTTTTCATCTCTCTGCTCAAGTCTCAACTTCCAGCCTGCTATTCTAGCGATCGACGGCGGTTGACGAAACCTTAATCCGGGGGCGGTGCTGCGAGTTAAGTTAAGTGATAGACTATCCAACTAATTTCATCATTTTTTCAGCTTCTGATGAAGCTGCGCCATGAATAAACAGCGAGGAGTGTGGTCGCAAATGGCAAAAGAGAAAAAACGTGGCTTCTTTTCCTGGCTGGGCTTTGGACAGAAAGAACAGGCACAGGAAACCGAGACAGAGCAAAAAGTAGAAGAACAGCAAGCGGTTGCCGAAGAGATACCGGCGGTTGAAACCCCTGCTGAGCCGAGCGCGCCGAAAGCAGACCCGGAGGCGTTTGCCGAAGACGTCGTCGAAGTGACCGAGACGGTGGTCGAAAGCGAAAAAGCGCACCTCGCGGAGCCTGCCAGCGCGCAGGAAGAAGAGTGGGTGGAAACGCCTGCTCTGACCGAAGAAACGCCTGTTGTTGAACCGGAGCCCGCGGTCAGCGAACCGCCTGAACAGCCTGCGGTGGTTGAGCCGCTGGCGGAAGAGGTTATCGCCGAACCGGTGGTGGCGGAAGCCGTAGCAGAGCAGCCTGTGGAAGGCATCGTTGTCCAGCCGCAGGAGACAGAAGCGCCCGAAGAGGACGCGCCGTTAAGCGATGAAGAGCTGGAAGCGCAGGCGCTGGCGGCCGAAGCGGCAGAAGAGGCGGCGGTAGTGGTGCCGGCGCCCGAGGATGAGGCGCCGCTTGAAGCGCTGGCTCAGGAGCAGGAAAAACCGACAAAAGAAGGCTTCTTCGCCCGCCTCAAGCGTAGCCTGCTGAAAACGAAGCAAAATCTCGGTTCCGGATTTATCAGCCTGTTCCGCGGTAAGAAGATCGACGATGATCTGTTTGAAGAGCTGGAAGAACAGCTGCTGATCGCCGACGTCGGGGTGGAAACCACCCGCAAGATCATTACCAACCTGACGGAAGGCGCCAGCCGTAAGCAGCTGCGCGATGCGGAAGCGCTGTACGGCCTGCTGAAAGAAGAGATGGGCGAGATTCTCGCCAAAGTAGACGAGCCGCTGAACGTTGAAGGCAAAACGCCATTTGTTATTCTGATGGTCGGCGTGAACGGGGTGGGGAAAACCACTACCATCGGCAAGCTGGCGCGTCAGTTTGAACAGCAGGGTAAGTCGGTGATGCTGGCGGCGGGGGATACTTTCCGTGCGGCGGCGGTGGAACAGCTGCAGGTCTGGGGCCAGCGTAATAATATCCCGGTGATCGCCCAGCACACCGGCGCCGACTCCGCCTCGGTGATTTTCGACGCCATTCAGGCGGCGAAGGCGCGCCATGTTGACGTACTGATTGCCGATACCGCCGGGCGTTTGCAGAATAAATCGCACCTGATGGAAGAGCTGAAGAAGATTGTCCGGGTAATGAAAAAGCTGGACGTCGACGCGCCGCACGAGGTGATGTTAACCATTGACGCCAGCACCGGGCAGAATGCTATTAGCCAGGCCAAACTGTTCCATGAGGCGGTAGGTTTGACCGGGATCACCCTGACCAAGCTGGACGGTACCGCCAAAGGCGGCGTGATCTTCTCGGTGGCCGATCAGTTCGGCATTCCGATTCGCTATATTGGCGTCGGCGAGCGTATTGAGGATCTGCGTCCGTTTAATGCGGGCGACTTTATTGAGGCACTTTTTGCCCGAGAGGATTAAGAATGATTCGCTTTGAACAAGTCAGCAAAGCCTATCTCGGTGGGAGACAAGCGCTGCAGGGGGTGACCTTCCACCTGCAGCCGGGCGAGATGGCGTTTCTGACCGGCCATTCCGGCGCAGGGAAGAGTACCCTGCTGAAGCTTATCTGTGGTATCGAACGGCCCAGCGCCGGGAAAATCTTCTTCAGCGGTCATGAAATCAGCCGTCTGAAGAGCCGTGAGGTGCCGTTCCTGCGCCGCCAGATCGGTATGATTTTCCAGGACCACCATTTGCTGATGGATCGTACCGTGTATGACAACGTGGCGATCCCGCTGATTATCGCCGGCGCCAGCGGCGATGATATTCGTCGTCGCGTCTCGGCGGCGCTGGACAAGGTTGGCCTGCTGGACAAAGCGAAGAATTTTCCCATTCAGCTCTCCGGCGGTGAGCAGCAGCGCGTGGGAATCGCTCGCGCGGTGGTCAACAAGCCGGCGGTGCTGCTGGCGGATGAACCGACCGGCAACCTCGACGAGGCGCTCTCGGAGGGGATTTTACGTCTGTTTGAAGAGTTTAACCGCGTCGGGGTGACGGTACTGATGGCCACGCACGATCTGGGGCTTATCTCCAGTCGTCCGTACCGCGTGCTGACGCTTAGCGACGGCCATCTGCATGGAGGCATTCGGGGTGAATAAGCGCGACGCAATGAACCAGATTCGCCAGTTCGGCAGCAAGTTCGATCGCCTGCGCAACGCCGCGGGCGGCGGCGGTGGCGGGCGCAATGCGCCAAAACGGCCGAAAGCGGCGCCTAACCCGGCCTCGCGTAAGAGCAACGTATTCAACGAGCAGGTGCGCTATGCCTGGCACGGCGCGCTGCAGGATCTAAAAAGCACGCCGCTGGCGACCTTCCTGACGGTAATGGTCATCGCCATTTCGTTGACCCTGCCAAGCGTCTGCTACATGGTCTACAAAAACGTCAGCAGCGCGGCGTCCCAGTATTATCCCTCGCCGCAGATCACCGTTTATCTGGAAAAAACGCTGGATGACGATGCCGCGGCGCGGGTGGTGGGCCAGCTGCAGGCGGAGCAGGGCGTCGACAAGGTAAACTATTTGTCCCGTGACGAGGCGCTGGGGGAATTCCGTAACTGGTCTGGCTTTGGCGGCGCCCTGGATATGCTGGAGGAGAACCCGCTGCCGGCGGTCGCCATCGTGGTGCCGAAGCTGGATTTCCAGAGCACCGAGGCGCTGAATACCCTGCGCGATCGGGTATCGCGGATCCAGGGTGTCGATGAAGTGCGGATGGACGACAGCTGGTTTGCCCGTCTCTCCTCGCTCACCGGGCTGGTAGGACGCGTGTCGGCGATGATCGGCGTGCTGATGGTGGCGGCGGTGTTCCTGGTGATCGGCAACAGCGTGCGCCTGAGCATCTTCGCCCGCCGCGATACCATTAACGTTCAGAAGCTTATCGGCGCCACCGACGGCTTTATCCTGCGTCCGTTCCTCTACGGCGGAGCGATGCTGGGCTTTTCCGGCGCGTTTTTATCGCTGATCCTGTCGGAGATTCTGGTAATGCGCCTCTCGTCGGCGGTGACCGAAGTGGCGAAAGTCTTCGGCACCCAGTTTGAGCTGAGCGGCTTAGGCTTCGACGAGTGTCTGTTGATGTTGATCGTCTGCTCGATGATCGGGTGGGTAGCCGCCTGGCTGGCGACAGTGCAACATTTACGTCACTTTACTCCCGATTAATAAAAGCGTGATATAATCTTTCCCTGCTGCAATGAGTTCCTGTTCGCAGGGAAAGATACCGCAAGCTTGTTCCCCTTTTCCTGCCCTCACTTTTTCATCGTGGTGTCACATTTTGTGCGTAATTTATTCACACCGTTGCATGGAACTTGTGGATAAAATCACTGTCTGATACTAATGTGAGTGATATTCTCGTTGCTCATGAATGCTGGCATGCTTGTTGCCTGATGGGGACAAGAACGCGTCAGAAGATATCAATTGAGAGGATTTGAATGACCAAAGAAATGCAAACTTTAGCTTTAGCCCCCGTTGGTAACCTGGAATCGTACATCCGGGCCGCTAACACTTGGCCGATGCTGTCGGCTGATGAAGAGCGGGAGCTTGCTGAAAAGCTGCATTACCAGGGCGATCTGGAAGCAGCGAAAAAGCTGATTCTGTCTCACCTGCGCTTTGTTGTTCACATTGCTCGTAACTACTCGGGCTATGGCCTGCCGCAGGCGGATCTGATCCAGGAAGGCAATATCGGCCTGATGAAAGCCGTGCGTCGCTTCAACCCGGAAGTGGGTGTGCGCCTGGTCTCCTTCGCCGTGCACTGGATTAAAGCCGAAATTCACGAATACGTGCTGCGCAACTGGCGTATTGTGAAGGTCGCTACCACCAAAGCACAGCGTAAGCTGTTCTTTAACCTGCGTAAAACCAAACAGCGTTTGGGTTGGTTCAACCAGGATGAAGTGGAAATGGTGGCCCGTGAGCTGGGCGTGTCGAGCAAAGACGTCCGCGAGATGGAATCCCGTATGGCGGCCCAGGACATGACCTTCGACATGTCGTCCGACGATGAGTCCGACAGCCAGCCGATGGCGCCGGTCCTGTATCTGCAGGACAAAACGTCTAACTTTGCCGACGGCATCGAAGACGATAACTGGGAAGAGCAGGCGGCGAATAAGCTGACTGACGCGATGCAGGGCCTGGACGAGCGTAGCCAGGACATCATCCGCGCCCGCTGGCTGGACGAAGATAACAAGTCCACGCTGCAGGAACTGGCCGACCGCTACGGCGTCTCCGCAGAGCGCGTGCGTCAGCTGGAAAAGAACGCCATGAAAAAACTGCGTGCCGCTATCGAAGCCTGATACGCCACGCCTGCCTGATACCTGATATCAGGCTCCCCGATAACGCCCCGCCTCAGGTTGGGGCGTTTTGTTTTTCTGCGTCCTCCCGGAGCAGGAGCATCTGCGGGCAGTGCGTCCGCAGGCAGCCGAGTAAGACGCTGAACGCCGACGCCATCTGCTCTTCGGGCTGGCTGGCGAATCCCATCAGTAATCCTTTCTTGCGCGCCGCCGTCAGGTAGTAGCGCGACAGCGGCCGCACCAGAATGTGCCGCGCATTGGCCTCTCTGGCGATCGCCACATCGTCAGCCTCTGCGGGCAAATTGAGGATCAAATGCAGCCCGGCATTATCGCTGAAGTCAGACAGGGCGTACGGCATACAGTGCCGCTGGATAAGCTCAGTTAAAAAGGCGCGGCGACGGCTGTATAGCAGCCGCATACGGCGGATATGGGCCGAATAGTGGCCGGCGGTAATAAACTCCGCCAGCGCCATCTGGATCAGCGAATGGCCGCCGCGGTAAAGCTCGGCATGGGCGTGCTTCAGGTCGCTGACCAGCGGCCGCGGGATCACCACGTAGCCCAGGCGCAGGCCGGGATAGAGCGTCTTGCTGAAGGTGCCGATATAGACCACCGGGGCGTCGGCGACCAGACCCTGCAGGGCGGGGATCGGCTGACCGGAAAAGCGAAACTCGCTGTCATAATCATCTTCGACGATCCAGCTCCCCTGCTGACGGGCGAGTGCCAGCAGGCGCTGGCGGCGCTCAAGGCTCATCACCGCGCCCAGCGGATACTGGTGGGAAGGCGTAACGAAGATCAGCCTCGGCGCATCGTCAACCGTCTCCGGCGGGCACAGGCCGTTGGCATCGACGGTCAGGGGCTCTGCCCGAACGTCGTTCATCGCCAGCACGTGGCGGATCCCCCAGTAGGAAGGCTCTTCCACCCACGCCAGATCGCCGTTATCACACAGCATGCGGGTGACCAGATCGATCGCCTGGTGGATCCCCTCGGTGATAAGAATTTGATCTGACTGACAGTGGACGCCGCGCGACACGCGCAGATAATCCACCAGCGCCTGCTGCAGTTCCGGGGTGCCACCGTTGCAGCTATAGCTGAGCCGCTCCGGTTTGGGCCGACGGCTGATGCGGGCCTGGATCTTACTGAACAGCGGGTGGGGAAAGGCGTTAACGTCCGGCACGCCGGGTATAAACGCTCCCCACTGGCGCGGGCTGGCGCTGACCTGGCCGAGCAGATGCTGGCCTCGGCGTGAAAGATGCGCCGTCGGTACCGCAAGACTGTTGTTTTCCCGCTCTTCTTTAGCCGTCAATGAGCTCTCAGGGGCGGTTTGGGCAACGAATGTTCCGCTTCCCCGACGAGAAACCACATATCCTTCCGCCAGCAATTGTTCATAAGTTGTTAATATGGTGTTTCTTGATACGCCGAGCTCGCCCGCCAGGTCCCGCGACGGCGGCAGACGGCTTTGCGGCGCCAGCGAACCGTCGAGGATCGCGCGGCGCAGCGCGTTATATAAGCGTTTGTGCAGAAGAGGATCCCGCTCTTCCTGCAGACGGACCAGCACCAGGTCACCCACCAGCGAACGCAATTGGATCCCTCAGATATTCAAAATTGGTACTCGATTATAGGGCCAACTCCTGTGTAAATAAACGACATCGTTTCTAATTTGTTGCGATAACGTGACATACACGACAGGAGATTCGCAGGTGAAAAGCTCAGAACTGAATCAACGTCGCCAGCAGGCGACGCCGCGCGGCGTAGGCGTAATGTGTAACTACTTTGTCGAGAAGGCGGAAAACGCCACGCTGTGGGATATCGAAGGCAATGAGGTGATCGATTTCGCCGCCGGGATCGCCGTGTTAAATACCGGTCACCGCCATCCGAAAGTGGTCGCCGCGGTTGCCGACCAGCTGCAGGCGTTCACCCACACCGCCTATCAGATTGTGCCGTACGAAAGCTATGTTTCGCTGGCGGAGCGTATCAACGATCTGGCGCCAATTGACGGGCCGGCAAAAACGGCTTTCTTCACCACCGGCGCGGAGGCGGTCGAGAACGCGGTGAAAATCGCCCGCGCTTACACCGGTCGTCCGGGGCTGATTACCTTCGGCGGCGGTTTCCACGGCCGTACCTTTATGACCATGGCCCTCACCGGTAAGGTCGCGCCCTACAAAATCGGCTTCGGGCCGTTCCCGGGCTCGGTGTATCACGGCGTTTACCCCAATGCGGCGCATGGCGTGACCACCGCGGATGCGCTGAAAAGCCTGGAGCGCATTTTCAAAGCGGATATTGCGCCGGACCAGGTAGCGGCCATCATTCTCGAGCCGATCCAGGGGGAAGGCGGCTTTAACGTCGCGCCGGCCGATTTTATGCAGGCGCTGCGCGACCTGTGCGATACCCACGGCATTCTGCTGATCGCCGATGAAGTGCAGACCGGTTTCGCCCGCACCGGCAAGCTGTTCGCTATGCAGCACTATGAGGTGAAACCGGATCTGATGACGATGGCGAAAAGCCTCGCCGGCGGTTTCCCGCTGTCGGGCGTTGTCGGTCGCGCCGAGGTGATGGATGCGCCAGCCCCAGGCGGGCTGGGCGGAACCTATGCCGGTAACCCGCTGGCGGTGGCCGCGGCGCACGCGGTGCTGGATGTGATTGCCGAAGAGCAGCTGTGTCAGCGCGCTGAACAGCTGGGTAGCCATCTGCAGGAAGTGCTCAACCAGGCGCGCGCTACCTGCCCGGCGATCGTTGATGTCCGCGGCCGGGGGTCGATGGTGGCGGTGGAGTTTAACGATCCGCAAACAGGCGAACCGTCGCCGGAATTCACCCGCCTTGTGCAACAGAAAGCGCAGGAGAACGGCCTGCTGCTGCTGAGCTGTGGCGTCTACGGCAACGTGATCCGCTTCCTGTATCCGTTGACTATCCCCGACGCCCAGTTCTCGAAAGCGCTGGATATTCTGGCGCGCGTACTGAAGAGCTAACGTCTCCCCGGCGGGCTGCGGCGGCAGGGAAGCCGAACAGAAACAGGACGCCGCAGCCGGCTGTTTATGCTCAGCGTGAGTGGTTTATCACCCTGATATCACCTTTTTTTT
>NZ_GL882747.1:0-2646 GCF_000195655.1 Klebsiella sp. MS 92-3 | reverse complement strand
ATTATGTCTGAAAACTCCACCTTTTCTCCCGTCCTCACCGGCCGGGAACGTACGGCTGTCCCTGCAAAATCTCTGAGCTTCGTCGAAGGGGTATCGATGATTGTCGGTACCAATATTGGCGCGGGCGTCCTTTCTATCGCCTATGCGTCGAGCAAAGCGGGCTTCTTACCGCTGCTGTTCTGGCTGGTGCTGGTGGGCAGCCTGACGACGGTGACTATGCTCTATGTCGCGGAATCCACGCTGCGCACCCGTAAACATCTGCAGCTCAGTGGATTATCGAAGCGCTACGTCGGCGGCTTTGGCGCGCTGATGATGTTTCTCTCCGTCTGCGTCAATAGCGTCGGGGCATTGACGGCGTATATGACCGGCAGCGGTAAGCTGCTGCACTCCCTGTTTGGCATCTCGCCGGCGCTGGGCAGCGTGCTGTTTTTCGTTCCGGCGGCAGGGGTACTCTACCTGGGGCTGAAGGCGATCGGCCGCGGTGAGAAATTTATCAGCATCGGCATGGTGGTGATGATCTCGGTGCTGGTGATTGCCACGCTGTTGAAAGAGACCACCCGCGTCGGCTATCTGCTCGACGGCAACTGGCTGTATATGGTTCCGGTCTTCAACGTCGTGGCATTCTGCTTCTCGGCACAGTATATCGTGCCGGAGATGGCGCGGGGCTTCGCCGACAAACCGGAAAAATTGCCTAAAGCCATCATGGTCGGCATGGCGCTGACCTTTACCCTGCTGGCGCTGGTGCCGTTGTCGGTGATCTCGCTTAACGGTCTGGACAATATCTCGGATGTGGCCACCATCTCCTGGGGGCGGGCGCTTGGCGAATGGGCCTTCTTCTCAGCCAATCTGTTTGCGCTGTGCGCCATGCTGACCTCCTACTGGGGACTGGGCGGCAGCTTCCTGACCAATATCTTCGATCAGTTCCGCCTGGGGAATGATGAACAGCCCGCCCGGCGCCTGATGGTGCTGCTGGTGGTGGCGATCCCGCCGTTCGTACTGGCCTATAGCGGCATGGTCTCCTTCGTCAACGCGCTCTATTTTGCCGGGGTGTTCAGCGGCGTCATTTTATCGATTATGCCGATCCTGATGCTCAAGGGCGCCCGCCAGCGTGGCGATCTGACCCCGGGCTGGACCTGTCCGGCCTGGATGACCCATCCGCTTATCCAATGCTTCATTGTGTTGTTGTATCTTTGCAGCGCCGCCTACGCGATAGCATCCGCGGTGGGCTACCTACCCGCAGGCTGGTAATCAGGCTCTGTTTTGCACCGCGTCCGGTTCATGCTGGCGCGGTTTTTTTATTTGTCACTTATCTGTTACATAGCCCGCAATTTAGTCGTTTCAAATTCCTCAGAATGACGGTATGTTTAGCATAGTGTGCTGCAAAAGCGCGGGCAGTCCCCGGTTGATTAGCTATCATATGCTTTTCCTATCGGTATAAACAAAATAATGCGCTAATAAACAACATCACAACAAATGCAAAAACCATAATAATGGGGAGCCTCAGGATGAATATGAAGGGTAAAGCGTTACTGGCAGGATGTATTGCCTTAGTTATGAGCAGCGCGGCGCTGGCGGAAGATATCAAAATCGCGGTAGTCGGGGCGATGTCCGGCCCGGTGGCCCAGTACGGCGACCAGGAGTTTACCGGCGCAGAGCAGGCGGTAGCGGATATCAACGCTAAGGGCGGCATCAAGGGCAATAAGCTGCAGATCGTCAAATATGATGACGCTTGCGACCCGAAACAGGCGGTAGCGGTAGCCAACAAAGTGGTCAACGACGGCATCAAATACGTTATTGGTCACCTGTGTTCCTCTTCCACTCAGCCGGCGTCTGATATCTATGAAGACGAAGGCATTCTGATGATTACCCCGGCAGCGACTGCTCCGGAGCTGACGGCGCGCGGCTATAAGCTGATCCTGCGCACCACCGGTCTGGACTCCGATCAGGGGCCAACCGCGGCGAAATACATTCTCGACAAAGTGAAGCCGCAGCGTATCGCAGTGGTACATGACAAACAGCAGTACGGCGAAGGTTTGGCCCGTGCGGTGCAGGATGGCCTGAAAAAAGGTGGGGCAAACGTGGTCTTCTTCGACGGGATCACCGCCGGTGAGAAAGATTTCTCCACCCTGGTGGCGCGCCTGAAGAAAGAGAATATCGATTTCGTCTACTACGGCGGCTATCACCCGGAAATGGGCCAGATCCTGCGTCAGGCGCGCGCCGCCGGTCTGAAAACCCAGTTTATGGGCCCGGAAGGCGTAGCGAACGTCTCCCTGTCTAACATCGCTGGCGAGTCGGCGGAAGGCCTGCTGGTAACCAAGCCGAAGAACTACGACCAGGTGCCGGCGAACAAACCGATCGTGGATGCGATCAAGGCGAAGAAACAGGATCCGAGCGGCGCCTTCGTGTGGACCACCTACGCGGCGCTGCAGTCGCTGCAGGCAGGCCTGAATCAGTCTGACGATCCGGCGGAAATCGCTAAATACCTGAAAGGCGCGACAGTAGACACCGTGATGGGCCCGCTGTCGTGGGATCAGAAAGGCGACCTGAAAGGCTTTGAGTTCGGGGTCTTTACCTGGCATGCTAATGGTACGGCGACCGACGCCAAATAATTTAACCGGCGCCTTTCACGCTGCAAATGCGTTGTCT
>NZ_GL882746.1:0-1259 GCF_000195655.1 Klebsiella sp. MS 92-3 | reverse complement strand
TGATGTAGCCCCCTGAAACACCGGACAGTAGCTGTATCTCCAGATAAGAGATAGGCTTGAATATATGTCTAACACTAACGCCAATTTTGAGATGACCGGGATCCTGTTAGGGCAAGAAGCCCGTAAACGTAAAACTCCTCAGGAGAAGATCGCCATTATCCAGCAGACGATGGAGCCGGGCATGAATGTCTCCCATGTCGCCCGCCTGCATGGTATCCAGCCCAGCCTGCTGTTTAAGTGGAAGAAGCAATATCAGGAAGGCAGCCTCACCGCCGTTGCGGCCGGAGAGGAAGTCGTTCCTGCTTCTGAGCTTACTGCTGCTCTGAAGCAGGTCCGGGAACTTCAGCGCCTTCTGGGCAAGAAGACGATGGAAGTTGAGATCCTGAAAGAAGCCGTGGAGTACGGCCAGTCGCGAAAATGGATAGCGCACGCGCCCTTGTTGCCAAAGGACGGGGAATAGCCCTGGTCAGCCGCACCATGGGCGTGTCGCGTGCGCAGCTGTCACTGCGGATTAACCGTTCTGCCGACTGGCAGGACAAGCGCTGTAACCGGCGTAATGACGAAGCAGACGAAGAAATACTGTCGGCTATCCTCGACATCATCAGCGATATGCCGAGTTATGGTTATCGACGCGTGTGGGGCATCCTGCGCAAGCAACGTCGCACAGAGGGACAGCCACCTGTGAACGCCAAACGGCTCTACAGGATAATGAGCGAGCATAACCTGTTGTTGTTGCATGACAAACCAGAGCGACCGAAGCGTGAACATAAGGGCAAGATAGCGGTGGCAGAAAGCGATATGCGCTGGTGTTCAGATGGCTTCGAGTTCGGCTGCGACAACGGCGAAAAACTGCGGGTAACGTTCGCGCTGGACTGCTGCGACCGTGAGGCCATAGACTGGGCAGCAAGCACGGGAGGCTATGACAGTTCAACCGTGCAGGATGTGATGCTGAGGTCGGTGGAAAAGCGCTTCGGCGACAGGTTGCCCGATACAGCGGTGCAGTGGCTGACGGACAACGGTTCAGCGTATACCGCGTATGAAACGTGGAGGTTCGCGAGAGAGCTGAATCTGGAGCCCTGCACAACAGCGGTGAGCAGCCCGCAGAGTAATGGCATGGCCGAACGGTTCGTGAAAACGATGAAAGAAGACTATATCGCGTTCATGCCAAAACCGGATGTGAGAACAGCACTGCGAAACCTTGCAGTAGCGTTCACGCATTACAATGAAAACCACCCGCACAGCGCGCTGGGATATCACTC
>NZ_GL882745.1:16544-27071 GCF_000195655.1 Klebsiella sp. MS 92-3 | reverse complement strand
TCCAGCAGCTGCTCCGGGGTGACGGCCGGGTAGGACTGGGCGTCATCCGGCACGTCATGCTGCTGCGCCGGAATCGGGATGAGAGGGCCGAGAAAGCGCGGTTCCCGTTTGAAGATATAGAGGTCCGCCAGCGCGCCAAAGCGGGCGCCGAACTCGCGCAGCCGCACGCTCCACATATCCTTCGGCGACGGCACCGCGTAGCATTGGGCCTGGATCCCCATATGCAGGGCGATAAACAGCGCCCGTTCGCAGTGGAAGCGCTGGGTGATGATAATGAAGTCGTTGGTGTCGAACACTTTCCGGGT
Source organism: Klebsiella sp. MS 92-3 (assembly GCF_000195655.1). NCBI lineage: Bacteria > Pseudomonadati > Pseudomonadota > Gammaproteobacteria > Enterobacterales > Enterobacteriaceae > Klebsiella > Klebsiella sp. MS 92-3. The sequence goes on along the minus strand of NZ_GL882745.1, from coordinate 26,766 downwards.
ACGGACGATCGAGTCGAGGGTACGGAAACCGGCATAGTCCAGTACGATATCCGCGGGATCGACGCCGCCTTTAATCAGGTCCCGACGCATGGTCATCGGTTCATTGTAGCTTTGCAGAGCATTATCGCCGCTCAGCAGGAGATAGTTGACCTTGCCGCTGTTGTAGGCGTTCAGCGCACCCTGGATGCGGTAACGGTAATACTGATTGATGACGCCGGTGCGGTAATATTTGGCGGTGCCCAGCACCACACCGACCTGACGGTAGGGCAGGTCCTGCAGTTCATCATAGATATAGGGCGCGGTTTTCCAGCTCATCCAGCGGTCAAGGCCCAGCACGGTCAACAGCAGCAGGCCGAGCAGGACTAACAGGCTGTAGAACGCACGCTTTAACATGAACTTGGCTCAATAATAGACAACGGAGTCTTCAGGCTACTTTACCCGCCGGGTAAGCGCAAGAAACCCGCGTTTGATTGCGGGGATTTTCAGCAATATAGACAGATCGCCGAATGCAGGCCGGGTAAGGCGTGAGCCGACACCCGGCATAGGGATCTTCAGGTCGCCATGGCGCGAACCGTAGGTCGGGTAAGCGTAGCGCCACCCGACACCTAACGGTATAAAAAGTCGGCCGGATAAGCCGAAGACGCCGTCCGGCAATCTGCTCAGGCTGATCAACCTAACAGGACGCGCTCAATATTGTGGCAGCCCAGCGCCTTCAGGGTGGCGACGGTGGCATCCCACTGGATCAGCGCCGCGTCGGCTTTCTCCGCCAGGATTGCCCGCTGGATAGCGGGATAATCATAGCCGTTGAGGCTCAGGAGATTCAGCGCCCCCTGCAGCGGCGGCAGCGTCGGGTTGAACGCTGCGTTTTCCGCATAGCTACCGCTGAAAATGGTACCGTCTTTCAGCTCCAGCGCCACGCCGGAAGGCGAGTGGCTATAGGGCGCATGGCAGCGGTTGGCGGCCTGAATAGCTGCCTGGGTTAGGGCATCGCCGCTGACCGGGAAGCCATGGTCCTGTTCATCCATCAGCAGGGTTTTGATCTCGAGGTCTTTCGGGCCAAAGGCGTCCGGCAGATAGTGCTCCAGGGCATGCGCTTCGCGACCCGGCAGATGAATGCGCAGCGCCAGCCCGCTGTTCAGTTCGTTCATAAACTGACGGCAATGACCGCACGGCGTGTAGTTCACCGTGATAGCGCGCAGGGAGGTCTCGCCGCGCAGCCAGGCGTGGCTGATGGCGCTCTGTTCCGCGTGAACGGTCTGCTGCATGGTAGCGCCGAGAAACTCCATATTGCCGCCAAAGTACCAGCGGCCGCTGACGCCGCGGGCGATAGCCCCGACGTTAAAATGAGAAAGGTCGGGGCGCGCGCAGGCAGCGGCAAGCGGCAGTAGCGCAAAAGCCAGCGCGTCTTCGTCCAGACCTGTCGCATGCTGCAGCGTCGCCACCTGATCGGCTTCGAGCAGCGCCGGGAAATGCGGGTCGGCGAGCATCGGGGCGATGGCCGCCTGCAGATCTGCTGCCAGAGTCGTCAAAGCAGCTTGAAAACGTGAGTGCATAGCGTTGCCTCATAACAGTGTAATGGGAAGCCAGTGTACGGGCGGCCAGCGGTTCCATATGTGATGAATATCTCATTCTTTATGCAACTCTGATTTGTTGCATTAAAAAATGTGATTTAAATCACGATTAACCTACCACTGCGAGGATCAGTGGAAATAAGAACGGCGCCATCAACGAGGTGATGATCCCGCACAGCACCAGCGCCAGTGAGCTAAACGCGCCTTCCTGATAGTCCAGCTCGGCGCAGCGGGCGGTGCCGAGGGCGTGCGAGGCGGTGCCCATTGACAGGCCGCGCGACGCTTTGGTGCGAATGCGCATCAGGTTAAGCAACGTATGCCCAAATACCGCGCCGAGGATGCCGACAAAAATTACGCACACGGCGCTGATGGCCGGAATGCCGCCGATGCTGCCGCTAACCGCCATAGCAATCGGCGTAGTGACTGACTTAGGCAGAATAGAGGCGGCGATTTGCGGCGTGGCGCCCATCAGCAGAGCGACGGTGGTGCCGGTGATCATCGCCACGCAGCTGCCGATAAAGCAGATGGTAATGATAGATTTCCAGCGGGCGCGGATCTGGTGCAGCTGTTCATACAGCGGGAACGCAAGGGCCACTACCGCCGGCTGCAGCAGATCGTTCAGGACTTTGCTGCCGGCAAAATAACGCTCATAGGAGATCCCGGTCAGTAGAAGAAATGGAATAATCACCACCATCGCCACCAGCAGCGGGTTGAGCAGCGGGAACTTAAAGCGGGCCGCCAGTTTGCGGGCGAGAAAAAAGACGATCAGGGTTAGCGGTAGCGACCACCAGATTTCATGCATCATTCTTCTTTTCCTTTTTGGCCAATCACTTTACGTTCGCCATGCACCAAATGGGAGCTCCAGCTCACCACTACAAACACCACCAGCGTACTGATGGCGCAGGAGATAACGACAGGCCCCAGCTGGGCGCGCAGCAGATCCCAGTACTGCATCACCCCAACGCCGATCGGCACGAACAGCAGCGCCATATAGCGGATCAGGATATTACAGCCGGGGTTGACCCATTGCGGCGGCATAATTTGCAGCGCCAGCAGCACGAAGAGGATCAGCATGCCGATGATGCTGCCGGGGATAGTGATAGGCAGCAGCCCGGCGATAAAAATTCCGCCGTACAGGCAGGCGTAAATCAGGACGAAAGCCCGCAGGTACTGCCAGATAATAGTCAGCGATTTACTCATGGTAATAACCCTTGATGAAGTGCATTCATCATACAATTAATCCCTAAAATGTGCTACCGATCACATCATGAATTCTATGCATAGCGCTGATAGCTTACGGGAACCATAGTCTCACCCGTCAGGGCCCGACACCTTGCGGCTCAGGCGGGATCGCTCCCCACGCTACCTTGCTGGATGAGGCGCGGCAAATAAAGGCGAATGGGACGCCACAGACCCCTGTAAAGCATAGAGATTATCTCGCCGCTTTGCCGCATCGAGCGTGCGGGGAACGGCGTGCGTCTGGTCCGACGCATTGAGCGCTTTCAACCAGCGCCCGGAGGCGCTACCATAGCGCCTCTTTTTTTTCCGGGTAACGATATGCGTGTTCTACTGGCGCCGATGGAAGGCGTGCTCGATTCGCTGGTGCGCGAGCTGCTGACCGAGGTTAACGATTACGATCTCTGCATCACCGAATTTCTGCGCGTGGTGGATCAACTGCTGCCGGTAAAATCGTTCTACAGGCTATGCCCGGAACTGCATCACCAGAGCCGCACGCCGTCCGGCACCCGCGTACGCGTCCAGCTGCTGGGACAATATCCCGAGTGGCTGGCGGAAAATGCCGCCCGCGCGGTGGCGCTGGGTTCATGGGGGGTGGATTTAAACTGCGGCTGTCCGTCGAAGCTGGTAAACGGCAGCGGCGGCGGGGCAACGCTGCTGAAAGATCCAGAGTTGATCTATCGCGGCGCGAAAGCCATGCGAGAGGCGGTTCCCGAGCATCTGCCGGTGACGGTGAAAGTTCGTCTTGGCTGGGACAGCGGTGAACGGCGCTTTGAAATCGCCGACGCGGTGCAGCAGGCGGGGGCCAGCGAACTGGTGGTTCACGGCCGTACCAAAGAAGATGGCTACAAAGCCGAACGCATCAACTGGCAGGCGATCGGCGAGATCCGCCAGCGCCTGACTATCCCGGTGGTCGCCAACGGTGAAATCTGGGACTGGCAAAGCGCCCAGGATTGTATGGCTGTCACCGGCTGCGATTCGGTGATGATTGGCCGCGGGGCGCTCAATGTGCCGAACCTCAGCCGGGTAATCAAATACAATGAACCGCGCATGCCGTGGCCGCAGGTGGTCCAGCTGTTGCAAAAATATACCCGCCTGGAAAAGCAGGGTGATACCGGTCTGTATCATGTGGCGAGAATTAAGCAGTGGTTAGGCTATTTACGCAAGGAATATACCGAGGCGCTGACCCTGTTTAATGAAATTCGCGCCCTGCAAACGTCTGCTGAAATAGCGGCGGCGATCGGCCGCTATTAACCGCCATACTGTTATTCGCTTCACATATTATTACTTGCATGCCTGTTGATGATAGGCATGGGTTGAATAAAGTGATAATGTGCGGTCAATCAATTCAGGATTGCTACTGAACTCAGGCAAAACCTAAGCACTTTCGTCATTCGTGGCGCAAAGTGCTTAGGTTTTTTTTTGGTAAAAATTCAGGGTGGATAAAATGATGATGTAAAACAATGAGATGTGAATAACGATTTCTCTGGCATTGTCGCGGTTTTATTACCGACGGACGCTTTTTGCCATTCATTTTTTAAAAAAAGAAAACGGGTAAATAAATAGCCTGGGGATCCCCTTTGTTTTTATTCAGTCACGGTGGATATCACAATGCATAACAAAAAAATAAATCAGCTTTTGATCGGCGCTATGCTGGCGGCCATGGCGCCTGCCGTGAGCGCCGCGGACATCCCGGCGTGGAACGGCAGCGCGCTGGGGTTTGAAGCCGGGCAGCAAGGGCTGCTGGGCGATATGCTAGGCATTCGTCCGATCCTTGAAGAAAACGGCTTTCATTATAATCTCGGCTATCTTAACGAGATGGCCTACAACGCCGGCGGCGGTTATGACCATGATAAACACCTGGCCTATATTGACCAGGTGTCATTGACCTTTACCCAGGATCTGGAGCGCTGGACCGGCATACCGGACGCGCGGCTTGAGGGCAATATCGTCAACCGCAACCACGATGATAATCTCACCACGAAACGGCTGCAGGATCCGCGGGTGAGTTTCAACGATCTATCGCAGGAGAGCTGGGGCGGCGGGTCGATTACCCGCCTTGGCTGGCTCACCTTTGCCCGCAGCTTTGACGACCGCCGCCTGACCTGGCGCATCGGCATGATGAACAAGGTGCAAACCTTCGACCAGATCATACCCTGCGATTTTCAGCTGCTGACCCAGTGCGGTGGGAAATCGGCCAACTCGCTGACCTGGAATAACTGGAACATTCATACCTGGGGCACCACCCTGGAGTACAAGCTGACGCCGACCGTCACCCTGAAAGGCGGGGTGATGGAGCAAAACCCGCAGGCTACCGCGCGCAGCCACGCGTGGAGCTGGTCGACGAAGGGTAGCAAAGGCATCTTACTGCCGATGGAGATCGAAACCCGTCCGCTGATTAATGGCCTGCCGGGAGCCTATAACCTTGGCGTGGTCTGGACTAACGCGCCGCAGAGCGACCTCTACAGCGGTAAATCCGGCGGCGCCGGGGCGACCGATCCGCAAGGTTACGCCGAGCACGATAGCACCTGGTTTATGTACGCCGGCCTGAACCAGCAGATCACCCGCCACACCGACGACCCGCTGCGGGGAATGAGCGTCTCACTGAGCGGCAGCCTCAGCGACCAGCGCAGCAACTATATCCACTCCGCCGTCGCCGCCTCCATGCGCTACCGCGGTCTGTTTGACGCCCGCCCGGAGGACTGGATTGGCTTCGGCCTGACGTGGATCGACATGAGCAGCCACTACGCACGTAATCAGCGCTATATGAATCAGATAAGCGGCGCCACCGACTATAACGATCCGGCTTACCTGCCGGTGGCCGGTCATTCGCTGAACGGTGAGCTCTATTATCGCTTCCGCCCGGTCTCCTGGCTGGAGCTGCAGCCGGGCCTGCAGTACTGGCACCGTCCGGGCGGCGTCGCGCAGACCCAGGACGCGTGGGTAGTGGAGTGGAAAACCGTCGTGACCTTCTGATAGTCGCGATCTTAATCACGTTTTTTCACTTGTCAGGTTGAGCGCGCAGCAGAAGTTGTTACAGTGCGGGTGTTGGATTGCAACTGCTGCGGCAGGCAAAACCTGATCACCTGGCGTTTCGTCGGGGGTCAGGTTTTTTTGTTTCTGGGGTCTATATGCAAATCGCCAAAGTACTCAATAACAATGTGGTGGTGGTTCTCGACGAGCACCGGCGCGAACAGGTGGTGATGGGGCGAGGGCTGGCCTTTCAGAAACGCCCGGGCGACGTGCTGGACGACAGTAAAATTGAAAAAGTTTTCGCCTTACAAAGCGATGAGCTGGTCGGCCGCTTAGGCGAGCTGCTCAGTCAAATACCGTTAGAAGTGATGACCACCTGCGATCGCATTATCGACCTGGCACGCGGACGGCTGGGCAAGTTACAGGAAAGTTTGTACATCACGTTAACGGATCACTGTCATTTTGCTATCGAGCGGCAGAAAAAGGGCATCGCACTGCGTAACGTGCTGCTGTGGGAGATTAAGCGGCTGTATCCGAAGGAGTTCGCGCTGGGCCAGGAGGCAAGGGCCATCATTGCCAAAAGGCTCGGCGTGGAGCTGGCGGAGGATGAAGCCGGATTTATCGCCCTGCATCTGGTGACGGCGCAGCTCAACAGCGAAATGCCGGAGGTCATGCACGTGACCCGGGTGATGCAGGAGATCCTGCAGCTGGTGAAGTATCAGCTGCAGCTTAACTACGATGAAGAGTCGCTGAGCTATCAGCGTTTCGTCACCCACCTGAAGTTTTTCGCCCAGCGGATGCTGACGCGCACGGTGGTGGAAGATGACGACGTCTCGCTGCACAGCGCGGTGAAAGATAACTACGCCAAAGCGTGGAAGTGTGCGGAAACGGTGGCGACGCATCTGCAAAAGCAGTATCAGCGGTCGCTGACCACCGAAGAAATTATGTTTCTTGCCATTCATATCGAACGGGTAAGAAAAGAGGGGCGTTAATTCTCCCCAACAAAACTGGATTGTTACTGCATGATGCAGGCAAAACCTGAGCGCGACGCCCACCGGCGTGGTTCTCGGGTTTTTTTATTTTTTACTACTCAGTCGCCGGTTGTCTGCGGGCAGCGGCAGTAAGGAAAAGAGCATGGAATATAAAGCACTCGCGCAGGATATTCTCAACCGCGTCGGCGGCAAAGAGAACATTGTGAGTCTGGTTCACTGTGCGACACGTCTGCGTTTTAAACTGAAGGATAACGGCAAAGCCGATGCCGAAGGGCTGAAGGCCAATCCGGGCGTGATTATGGTGGTGGAGAGCGGCGGCCAGTTTCAGGTGGTGATTGGCAACCACGTTCACGACGTCTGGCTGGCGGTGCGCCAGGAGGCGGGGTTAAGCGATGACAGCGAACCGGTTGCCGAGGAAAAAGCGGCCAAAGGATCGGTGTTAAGCCAGCTTATCGACATCATCTCCGGCATTTTTACACCGTTTATCGGCGTGATGGCGGCAACCGGTCTGCTGAAAGGCCTGCTGGCGCTGGCGGTGACCTGCGGCTGGCTTACGCCGGAGCAGGGGACTTATAAAATCTGGTTTGCCGCCAGCGACGCGCTGTTCTTTTTCTTCCCGCTGTTTCTTGGCTATACCGCCGGGAAGAAGTTTGGCGGCAACCCGTTTATCTCGATGGTGATTGGCGGGGCGTTAACCCACCCGCTGATGATTCAGGCCTTTGAGGCCAGCCAGGCGCCGGGCGCGGCGGTGGAGCACTTTCTCGGCATTCCGGTGACCTTTATCAACTACAGCTCGTCAGTGATCCCGATTATTCTCGCCTCATGGGTCTCCTGCTGGCTGGAACGCAAGAGCAACGCGCTGTTGCCGTCATCGATGAAAAACTTCTTCAGCCCGGCCATCTGCCTGGCGGTGGTGGTCCCGCTCACCTTCCTGGTGATTGGCCCGGTCGCCACCTGGCTGAGCCATCTGCTGGCCAACGGCTACCAGTTCATTTATGCGTTTGCCCCATGGCTGGCGGGCGCGGTACTGGGCGCCATGTGGCAGGTGTGCGTTATTTTCGGCCTGCACTGGGGGCTGGTGCCGTTGATGATCAACAACATGACGGTACTTGGTCACGACTCCATGCTGCCGATTATTCTTCCGGCGGTGATTGCCCAGGTGGGCGCCGTGCTCGGTATTTTCCTCGCCACCCGCGATGCGCGTCAGCGGGTGCTGGCCGGTTCCGCCTTCTCCGCCGGGCTGTTCGGCATCACTGAGCCGGCTATCTATGGCCTGACTCTGCCGCTGCGCCGTCCGTTTATCTTCGGCTGTGTCGCCGGGGCGATTGGCGGGGCGATCACTGCCTTTAGCAACAGTTATGCCTACTCGTTTGGCCTGCCAAACATCTTTTTCCCGGCGCAAATGATCCCGCCCGGCGGGATTGACGCCAGCGTCTGGGGCGGGCTTATCGGCACCGGCGTGGCTTTCGTGCTCGCCTGCGTGCTGACCTTCTTCGCCGGCCTGCCGCGCGCCAGCGCTGCACCGGGCGCCGTGACGGTAGCCCCGGCCTCGGCAAACGATATTCTGGCGCCGATGAGCGGCAGCGTTATCGCCCTCGAGCAGGTGCCGGATAGCACCTTCGCCAGCGGCCTGCTGGGTAAAGGGGTCGCCATTATCCCGGCGGTGGGCCAAGTGATTGCCCCGTTCCCGGGCGAAGTGGCCTCCCTGTTTCAGACTAAACACGCCATCGGCCTGCAAAGCGACAGCGGCATTGAGCTGCTGATCCACGTCGGCATCGATACGGTCAAACTCGACGGCGTGCCCTTTACCGCGCATGTGAAAGAGGGCGACAGGGTACAGGCCGGCGATCTGCTGATTGAGTTTGATCGCCAGGCGATTCTGGACGCCGGCTACGACCTGGTGACCCCGATCATTATCAGCAACAGCGACGACTACCGGGAGATTTACACGGTGGCGTCCAGCGCCGTCGAAGCCGGTCAGCCGCTGTTGTCAGTCAGCCATTAATCACAGGAGAAAGAGATGAAAACATTCCCGGCGGATTTTTTGTGGGGCGGCGCGACCGCGGCCAATCAGGTGGAAGGTGCTTATCTGGAAGATGGCAAAGGCTTATCCACCTCCGATGTACAGCCGCACGGCGTGTTCGGCGAAGTGGTCGAGCGCGTACCAGGCGACAACGGGATTAAGGATGTGGCGATCGATTTTTACCATCGCTATCCGGAAGATATCGCCCTGTTTGCCGAGATGGGTTTTAACTGCCTGCGAGTCTCTATCGCCTGGACCCGCATCTACCCCAACGGTGACGACGCCGAGCCGAACGAAGCCGGCCTCGCGTTCTACGACAAGCTGTTCGACGAGATGGCGAAGCACAAGATCACCCCGCTGGTGACGCTGTCGCATTATGAAATGCCATGGGCGCTGGTAAAAAACTACGGTGGCTGGGGCAGCCGGGAGGTGATTAGCTTCTTTGAGCGCTACGCCCGGACGGTGTTCAGCCGCTATAAAAATAAGGTCAAACTGTGGCTGACCTTTAACGAAATCAATATGTCGCTACATGCCCCGATGACCGGCGTCGGCCTGCCGGCCGGCAGCAGCAAAGGCGAGGTGTATCAGGCGATTCACCACCAGCTGGTGGCCAGCGCGCTGGCGGTCAAAGCCTGTCATGAGCTGGTGCCTGAGGGCAAAATCGGCAATATGCTGCTCGGCGGGCTGATGTATCCCCTGAGCTGCAAACCGGAGGATGTGTTCGAGACGCTGCAGGAGAACCGCAGCTGGCAGTTCTTCGGCGACGTACAGGCGCGCGGCGCGTACCCGGGCTATATGCAGCGCTATTTCCGTGACAACGGCATCACGCTCACCATCACCGACGCCGATCGTGAAGCGCTAAAAACCACCGTCGACTTTATCTCCTTCAGCTACTACATGACCGGCTGCGTCACCGCCGACGAGGCGCTGAACCAGCAGGCGCGCGGCAATATTCTCAGCATGGTGCCGAACCCGCACCTGGCGAGCTCGGAGTGGGGCTGGCAGATAGATCCGCTGGGCCTGCGCACACTGCTGAACGTGCTGTGGGATCGCTACCAGAAGCCGCTGTTTATCGTGGAAAACGGTCTGGGCGCCAAAGATAAGGTGGAAGCCGACGGCAGCATTAACGATGACTACCGCATCAGTTACCTGAACGACCACCTGGTGCAGGCGCGGGAAGCCATTGACGATGGCGTTGAGCTGATGGGCTTTACCAGCTGGGGACCGATTGACCTGGTGAGCGCCTCAAAGGCGGAGCTGTCGAAGCGCTACGGCTTTATCTATGTCGACCGCCATGATGACGGTACCGGCACCCTGGCGCGCAGTAAGAAGAAGAGCTTTGGCTGGTATAAAGAGGTGATTGCCAGCCGCGGCGCCAGCCTGAAAGCCTAAAGAATGCCCCCCCCCCCCCCCCCCCCGGGGGGGGG
>NZ_GL882745.1:0-16433 GCF_000195655.1 Klebsiella sp. MS 92-3 | reverse complement strand
GGGGGGGGGGGGGGGGGGAGATTAGCCGGTTTACGCGCGCGCAGTAAAAAGATCATCGGACGTTCTTTCTCTTCATCCAGAGCGGGCAGGGTGGTAAAGAGGTGCGGCTCGTTAAAAGATGCCTGCTCATATTCACCCCTTGAATTGATAAGGTTGTTTATTTTTAGCAAACTAATAATTTAGTCACACGCTTTACTAAACGCGTTTAATTCAATTAACTTATGATAACCAACCTGATTAAGTTATCTGACCTGTCCAATGAAATTGATATTAAATAAAAGCGTGCTGGCGGCATTGCCCCTGGCCATCGCGCTGGCTGGCTGCGCGCCATCTCATGAGGTTGCTAATCCGCCGCAGCAGCAAATTCCGGCCTCCCATGTTTCCATGGATCTCCCTGCCGCCGTGAAAAATGGCTGGCCGCAGACTGACTGGTGGAAAGATTACCATGACCCACAGCTTAATAATCTGATTCAGCGAGCGTTGGCCAACGCGCCGGATATGCAGATTGCCGAACAGCGCATCAGGCTTGCCGAAGCGCAGGCGCGAATGTCGCAGGCGAATCTTGGCCCGGAGATGGATTTCTCCGCCGATATTGAACGCCAGCGCATGTCGGCCGAAGGCCTGATGGGACCGTTTGCTACCGACACCGACGGCAATACCGGCCCGTGGTACACCAACGGTACCTTTGGCCTGACCGCCGGTTGGGATCTCGATCTGTGGGGAAAAAACCGTGCGCTGGTGAAAGCGCGTATCGGCGAGCTGAAAGCCCAGGTTGCTGAACAGGCCCAGACCCGTGAGCTGCTCTCCGGCAGCGTGGCGCGTCTGTACTGGCAGTGGCAGACGGAAGCGGCGATCAAAGCGGTGCTGCAGCAGGTGAAAAACGAGCAAAATAATATCGTGACGGTCGACAAGGCCCTGTATCAGCGCGGGATCACTAACTCCGCCGAAGGGGCGGAGAACGATATTAACGTCAGCAAAACCGACCAGCAGCTGGCGGACGTGACGGGCACGATGAAAGAGATTGAAGCGCGGCTGATGGCCCTGACCAACAGCCAGAGCCAGTCGCTAAACCTCAAACCCGCCAGCCTGCCAACGGTCAGCGCGCAGCTGCCAGATACCCTCGGCTATGAGCTGCTGGCGCGCCGCCCGGATCTGCAGGTCGCCCACTGGTATATTGAGGCGTCCCTGAGCGAAGTGGACGCGGCGAAAGCGGCATTTTATCCGGACATCAATCTGATGGCGTTCCTGCAGCAGGATGCCCTGCACTTAAGCGATCTTTTCCGCCATTCGGCGCAGCAGATGGGCGTTACTGCCGGGTTGACGCTGCCGATCTTTGACAGCGGCCGCCTTAACGCCAACCTGGATATCGCCAGCGCGCAGAATAGCCTGTCGATCGCCCAGTACAACAAAGCGGTGGTGGATGCCGTTAACCAGGTGGCGAAAACCGCCAGCCAGGTCGAAACATTAATGGCCAAAAGCCAGCAGCAGCAGCAGGTTGAAAAAGACGCTCAGCGGGTAGTAGATCTGGCGCAGGCCCGAATGGCGGCGGGGATCTTACCTGGCTCCAGAGTCAGTATGGCGAAGCTCCCGGCGCTGCAGGAACGGATCACCGCATTGCGCCTGCACGGCCAGTGGATTGACGCTAGCATTCAGCTGACCTCGGCCCTCGGCGGCGGCTACCACCAGACGGTGAAGTAACCGCCAACCACGGTGCGCCCGCGGGCGCGCCGCTTAATCTTTCTTCTTACTCTCGCGCCGCCTGAGCCACCAGTGGGCGGCCACCACCACCACCACCGCGAGGATCAGCCAGATCCAGTGCTTCAGATGGGCGTCCAGATGATGCAGCCACGGGCCAACCACCTCGCCGCCGAGATAGCCAATGGTGGTAAACAGCAGGGCCCACACCAGCGCTCCGACAATATTCAGCGGCAGGAAAATGCGCGGCGGCAGGCGGCTGGCGCCGATCAGCAGGGGGCCGATTACCCGGAAGCCATACATAAAGCGGGTGCCGATGACAAACAGCCACGGCCGGTGCTGGATCATACGCTGCGCTTTACGGATCCGCGCTTTCTGACTGGCGAAACGGCGCAGGATGCGTCCCCCGAAGCGGCGGCCGACCAGATAGAGCAGCTGATCGCCAATCATCCCGCCGAGGGCGACGGCGATCACCACCAGGGGAAATTTCAGTAGCCCCTGATGCGCCGCGACGCCGCCCAGCAGGGTAATGGTCTCACCTTCCGCCATGCTGCCGACGATCAGCGCCGCGTAGCCATACTGGGAAATCAGGTGATTGATATCCATAAAAAGCTTTTCTCCTTACCTCATCACCTCTTAATCATACACCCTGCTGACCAAAACGCGGCGACGCAGAATTTTCTGTGCTGTACATAAAATAATCTACAGGGTGAATTATACTTGGATCAGTGCAGTACGAAGCCGTGACAAGGGGGACGCTATGAACCATGTCTGGGGGCTCTTCGCTCATCCCAACCGGGAAATGAGCGTGATTAAGAGCGAGAATGAAACCATTTCTCATCACTATACGCATCATGTGCTGCTGATGGCGGCGGTTCCGGTAATCTGCGCCTTTATCGGCACCACGCAGCTGGGCTGGAACTTCGGCGATGGCACCGTGATTAAACTGTCGATGCTGACCGGACTGGCGCTGGCGGTGCTGTTTTACGCCGTGATGCTCGCCGGGGTGGCGATCATGGGGCGGGTCATCTGGTGGATGGCGAGGCAGTATCCGCAGCAGCCTTCCCTGAAACGCTGCATGGTGTTTGCCGGCTACGTTGCCACCCCGCTGTTTCTGAGCGGGATTGTGGCGCTCTATCCGCTGGTCTGGCTGTGCGCGCTGGTCGGTACTATTGCGCTGTTCTATACCGGGTATCTGCTGTATCTCGGCATTCCGACCTTCCTGAGCATTAATCGGGAAGAGGGGTTAAGCTTTGCCAGCTCGACGCTAGCTATTGGGGTACTGGTGCTGGAAGTGCTGCTGGCCATCACCGTGGTGCTCTGGGGGTATGGCTACCGACTCTTCTGATCGGGCGACACGGGTAAATATGCATTGCCGGCAAATATGTATTTTATGTCGGCAATGCAGCATTTCTTCACGATTCTTATTAGGCACAGGGCCTTACGGCGCGGTATGATGGCGTTTGCCAGCGAAGTTGCCCACTTAACCTCGCGGCGTACGTTCCATAACGTGCAAAAATACTTTTCAGAATGCCCATGATGCCGAAATTTCGAGTCTCTTTGCTCAGCCTGACCTTGCTGCTGGCTGTGCCTTTTGCGCCCCAGGCGTTAGCAAAAACCCCGACGGCGGTGACCGCCTCGCAGCCGGAAATTGCCTCCGGCAGCGCCATGATCGTCGATCTGGCCACGAAAAAAATCATTTATGCCAGCCAGCCGGATCTGGTGCGCCCGATGGCGTCGATCACCAAAGTGATGACGGCCATGGTGGTGCTCGATGCCCATCTGCCGCTGGATGAGATGCTGACGGTGGATATCAGCCATACGCCGGAAATGAAGGGGATCTACTCCCGCGTGCGCCTCAACAGCCAGATTAGTCGCCGCGATATGCTGCTGCTGGCGCTGATGTCTTCCGAGAACCGCGCGGCCGCCAGCCTGGCGCATCACTATCCGGGCGGCTACGACGCTTTTATTCGCGCGATGAACGCCAAAGCCCAGGCGCTGGGCATGACCCATACCCGCTACGTGGAGCCCACCGGCCTGTCGGTGCATAACGTCTCCACCGCCCGCGATCTGACCAAACTGCTGATCGCCAGCGAGCAGTATCCGCTGATCGGCCAGCTGAGCACCACCAAAGAAGAGACCGCCACCTTCGCCCATCCGGCCTACAGCCTGCCGTTCCGCAACACCAACCATCTGGTGTATCGCGATAACTGGAACATTCAGCTGACCAAAACCGGCTTCACCAACGCTGCCGGCCACTGCCTGATTATGCGCACGGTGATTAACCAACGTCCGGTGGCGCTGGTGGTGATGGATGCCTTCGGCAAATATACCCACTTCGCTGACGCCAGCCGCTTGCGGACCTGGATTGAAACCGGGAAGGTGATGCCGGTACCCGCCTCGGCGCTGAGCTATAAAAAGCAGCGCGAAGCGCAGATGGCGGAGGCGATGCTGAAAGGCGGCGCGCAGACCGCGCAGAACGATTAATCTGCATGTCTCCCGGATGGCGGCGCATTGCGCCTTATCCGGCCTACGTGATTTGGCGCCGGGTTCGCCCCTTTCGCAGGCCCTGCAAGCGCAGCGCCGCCGGGCAATCAGGCCGAGTGCCGGTGTTTGTGCAGGATGGCGGCTGACGCCTCTCCGTAACCGCGCTGAACGGTAGCCCGGCTAAGGCGTTTACGCCGCGAGCCGGGGATTTGGCGCCGGATATCACTCCGGTAGCGTCCAGTCGCCGTCACCCAGCGCGCGCTGCATAATCAACGTATCCCGCCAGTCGCCCATCTTGTAGCCGACGCTGCGCAGCTGACCCGCCACGGTAAAGCCGAACTTTTTATGGATCGCCAGCGAGCCGGCATTGTTATGGCCATCGCCGATGATCGCCAGCATCTGCCGCCACGGGCCTTTCTCGCACTCAGCGATTAGCCTGGACAGCAGCGCGCTGCCGATGCCGCGTCCGCCCATTCCGGATTCCACGTATATCGATTCCTCGAGGGTGTAGCGATAGGCCGGACGCGGGCGATAGAAAGTGGCATAGCAGTAGCCGACGATAGCCCCGCGCCACAGCGCTACCAGCCACGGCAGCCCGTTGTCGCGCACGGTCTGGATCCGTTTACGCATTTCGTCAACGGTGGGGGGGATCTCTTCGAAGGAGGCGCGGCCATTAAGCACGTGCCAGACATACAGCGCGGCGATGGCGTGCGCATCGTCGGGCAGCGCTTCGCGAATTTCTAAATCACTGTCGAGTAACGGGGCCTCTGCGGGCATGGCGGCGCTCCTGAATCTGCCGGAGAAACATTCTCCGGCGTGCAGCGTAATACAGAAGCGCCAGGCTGAATAGTCCTGCCGTCGATTATTGCGGATCCGCCGGAGAGGCTGGCGTCGGGGCCGCTTCACCCCAGTATTTCTGCTTGCTGGTTTTACCAATCCCCGGGTTCATGCTGTTGGTGGGATCGTTCTGGCGATAGAACTGCTGCAGGCTCTCCGGGGCCTCATACAGATGACCCACGTTATGCTCCGCCGGATACTGGGCGCCGCGCGCTTTCAGTAACTCCAGCATTTTTTCCTTCAGCGCGTGGGCGTCGACCCCTTTCCTGACGATGTAATCCTGATGGAACACATGGCACATAAAGTGGCCATAGTAGAGCTTATGCACCAGCTGGCTGTCGATTTCGGGCGGCAGATGTTCGAACCACTCGGTATCGTTACGGCGCAGGGCGATATCCAGCGCCAGAATATCTTCGACTTCGTCGGCATGCACCGCCTGATAGCGGATCGCCGCGCCGGCGGCGGCAAAGCGATGGAGGAACGCCTTGCTGCCTTCCTCCGGCGTACAGGCGAAGAAATCCCCCTCGGCCTGCTGGAAGTACTCCGTCAACCAACGCTGCGCTTCTTCGATGCCGTCGCCAGCCATCTTCAGCAGCAGATGATGTTCATATTTATCGCGCCAGGTTTTCATCCGCTCCGGTAAATGTGCCGGGAAGACGTGGCCGAGCTTCTGCATAAAGCGGTCGGTAAAGTGCGGCTTAAACAGCGAGACTTTCTCCAGCATCGCGTCGGTGCGCCCCTTCATGGTGAAGAAGAACGGCATTTTGTCGGTGCCGAGCTTGTCGATCATCAGGAAGGTGTCTTTGCCATACTTCTCGGCGATATCGTAAATATCGCGGTGCATATATTCCCCCGCCACCGGCAGATGCTGGAACTCGGCGAGGATATGGCGGCGGATCTCGGTCAATACCTGCGGCTGGTTGGTGCCAATGTAAAACACCTGCTGGCGCTTTTCCGCCGGGAAAGTATCGAGACGCACGGCGAAAACCGCCAGCTTGCCGGCGCAGCCGGAGGATTCGAACAGGCGGTCCGGGTCGGCGTTATAGCGCGCCGGGGTGTCGGCATCGACATCGCGCACGCGGGTGACATAGTCGTGATCGTGGGCGTGGCGGCCGTCGTGCAGCACATCGCTATCGCTAATCCGTTCGTCATCGAGGCGGCTGAGGATCTGCTCCGGCGTGCTGCCGAGATCGATGCCCAGATGATTGACCAGCTTCAGCTTGCCGTCGGCGTCAATCTGCGCGAACAGCGACATCTCAGTGTAGGCCGGCCCGCGCTGCACCAGCGAGCCGCCGGAGTTGTTGCAGATCCCGCCGATGACCGATGCGCCGATGCATGACGAACCGATCACCGAGTGCGGTTCGCGTCCCAGCGGTTTGAGCGCTTTTTCCAGCGAATAGAGGGTGGTGCCGGGCCAGGCCAGCACCTGCTCGCCTTTGTCCAGCAGATGCAGTTTGTCCAGGCGCAGGGTGCTGATAATCACGATCTCGCGATCGTAATCATTGCCGTTGGGGGTCGAACCTTCGGTCAGGCCGGTGTTGGCCGCCTGCATCAGAATAATTTTATCGGCGTCTACGCAGGCGTTGAGCACGCGCCAGAGCTCCAGCAGGGTACCGGGAAAGACAACCGCCAGGGCCTCGCCCTGACCGGAGCGGAAGCCTTTGCGGTAGCGCTGGGTTTTTGCCGGGTCGGTCAGCAGATGCGAAGGGCCAACCAGGCGCGCCAGGTCAGCCAGAAACGTTTTATGGGTGTCAGTGGGTGCAGATGACATGTTCCACTCCTTGTGGTGGTGCGCGAAATATCGAGGATAAGCATAGCGCTTTGTATGACAATTTGATGCATGAATGTTTCGCAAAAATCAGAGAAGAACCTTAGCATTCTGCGGGCGCGTTGTTTATATATATGGCAAACTGCGGTTTTTATTATGTTTTACCGAGTCCCCGTCTGAGATAAAGCGAGATAACAATGAAATGGCTCTGCACTGTAGGCGTCGCCGTGAGTCTGGCGCTGCAACCCGCGCTGGCGGATGAACTGTTTGGTAACCACCCCCTGACCCCGCAGGCGCGGGATGCCTTTGTCACCGACCTGCTGAAAAAAATGACGGTGGACGAGAAAATCGGCCAGCTGCGTCTGATAAGCGTTGGCCCGGATAACCCGAAAGAGGCGATCCGTGAAATGATCAAGAACGGTCAGGTGGGGGCGATTTTTAACACCGTTACCCGCCCGGATATCCGTGTGATGCAGGATCAGGTGATGCAGCTTAGCCGCCTGAAGATCCCTCTGTTCTTTGCCTACGATGTGCTGCACGGTCAGCGCACCGTGTTTCCGATAAGCCTCGGCCTGGCCTCGTCGTTTAACCTTGATGCGGTGAAGACCGTGGGCCGCGTGTCAGCTTATGAAGCTGCCGATGACGGGTTGAACATGACCTGGGCGCCGATGGTCGACGTCTCCCGCGACCCGCGCTGGGGACGCGCTTCCGAAGGGTTCGGGGAAGACACCTATCTGACCACGATGATGGGCCAGGCGATGGTGGAGTCGATGCAGGGCAAGAGCCCGGCGGACCGCTATTCGGTGATGACCAGCGTCAAGCATTTCGCCGCCTACGGCGCGGTGGAGGGCGGGAAAGAGTACAATACGGTCGACATGAGCCCGCAGCGCCTGTTCAACGACTATATGCCGCCGTATAAAGCCGGGCTTGATGCCGGCAGCGGCGCGGTGATGGTAGCCCTGAACTCGCTGAACGGCACCCCGGCGACCTCTGATTCCTGGCTGCTGAAAGACGTCCTGCGCGACCAGTGGGGCTTTAAAGGCATCACCGTTTCCGACCACGGCGCCATCAAAGAGTTGATTAAGCACGGCGTGGCCTCCGACCCGGAAGACGCGGTGCGCGTAGCGCTGAAGTCCGGCATCAACATGAGCATGAGCGACGAGTATTACAGCAAGTACCTGCCGGGGCTGGTGAAGTCCGGCAAGGTGACCATGGCCGAGCTGGATGATGCCACCCGACACGTGCTCAACGTGAAATATGATATGGGACTGTTCAACGATCCCTACAGCCACCTGGGACCGAAAGATTCTGACCCGCAGGACACCAATGCGGAAAGTCGTCTGCATCGTAAAGAGGCGCGCGAAGTGGCTCGCGAGAGCCTGGTGCTGCTGAAGAACCGTCTTGATACGCTGCCGCTGAAAAAATCCGGCACTATCGCGGTGGTTGGCGCGCTGGCGGACAGCAAGCGCGACATGATGGGCAGCTGGTCCGCGGCCGGGGTGGCCGACCAGTCGGTGACCGTCCTGACCGGCATCAAAGAAGCGCTGGGCGATAACGGCAAAGTGATTTACGCCAAAGGGGCGAACGTTACCGATGACAAAGGCATTGTCGATTTCCTCAATTTGTATGAGAACGCGGTGCAGGTTGACCCACGCTCGCCGCAGGAAATGATCGACGAAGCGGTCGCGGCGGCGAAGCAATCCGATGTGGTGGTCGCCGTGGTGGGCGAGGCGCAGGGCATGGCGCATGAGGCCTCCAGCCGGACCGATATCACCCTGCCGCAGAGCCAGCGCAATCTGATTGCCGCTCTTAAAGCCACCGGCAAACCGCTGGTGCTGGTGCTGATGAACGGGCGTCCGCTGGCGCTGGTGAAAGAGGATCAGCAAGCCGATGCGCTGCTGGAGACCTGGTTTGCTGGCACCGAAGGCGGCCACGCCATCGCCGACGTGCTGTTTGGCGACTACAACCCGTCGGGCAAGCTGCCGATGTCTTTCCCGCGCTCGGTGGGGCAGATCCCAACCTACTACAGCCACCTGAATACCGGCCGGCCGTATAATCCGGAGAAGCCGAACAAGTACACCTCGCGTTACTTCGATGAAGCCAATGGCCCGCTGTATCCGTTTGGTTACGGCCTGAGCTACACCACCTTTAGCGTCTCCGATGTCAACATGTCGTCGGCCACCATGCCGCGCGATGGCAGCGTGACCGCCAGCGTGCAGGTGACCAACACCGGCAATCGCGAAGGGGCGACGGTGATCCAGCTCTACCTGCAGGACGTCACCGCCTCCATGAGCCGGCCGGTGAAAATGCTGCGCGGCTTTAAAAAGGTCACCCTCAAACCGGGCGAAACGCAAACCGTTAGCTTCCCAATCGACGTCGACGCGCTGAAGTTCTGGAATCAGCAGATGAAATACGTTGCTGAGCCGGGCAAATTCAATGTCTTTATCGGCGTGGACTCCGCCCGCGTGAAGCAGAGCGAGTTTGAGCTGCTGTAAGGTATCGCTCTTAAGTCCAACGTCACGCTTTAAAGGCCGATTAATCGGCCTTTTCTTTTTCGCATCGCTGGCAAATGGGCTACGCTTTTCTCTTAAGCTTCTGTAAGCGAAGCGCAAAAGAACTGAGGGAAGCGGGATGAAGATGGCAACGACATGGTCCGGCGCGCTGGCGCTGGCCGCCCTGATAAGTTTACCGCTGCAGGCGGCGGAGCCGGGGAAGGTCGGCTCGAAAATTGATACCGAAGGCGCGCTGCTGGGCAATATGATCCAGCAGGTGCTGGAAAGCCACGGCGTAAAAACGATTAATAAAATCCAGCTCGGCACCACGCCGGTGGTGCGCGGGGCGATTGTCGCCGGCGAGCTGGATATCTACCCGGAATATACCGGCAATGGCGCCTTCTTCTTCAAAGATGAAAACGACCCGGCGTGGAAGAATGCCCAACAGGGCTATGAGAAGGTGAAGCGCCTCGATCAGGAGAAACATCAGCTGGTATGGCTCACCCCGGCGCCGGCCAACAACACCTGGACTATCGCCGTGCGCCAGGACCTGGCGGAGAAAAATAAGCTGACCTCGCTGGCCGACCTCAGTCGCTACCTGAAGCAGGGCGGCGAATTTAAGCTGGCGGCTTCGGCGGAATTTATTGAGCGCCCGGACGCGCTGCCGGCGTTTGAAAAAGCGTATGGCTTCAACCTCAACCAGAACCAGCTGCTGTCGCTGGCCGGGGGCGATACGGCGGTGACCATCAAAGCGGCGGCGCAACAGACCTCCGGCGTTAACGCGGCGATGGCCTACGGCACCGATGGCCCGGTGGCGGCCCTGGGGTTACAGACGCTGAGCGACCCGCAGGGCGTGCAGCCGATATATGCCCCGACGCCGGTGGTGCGCGAGGCGGTGCTCAAGGCCTACCCGCAGATTGCCGACTGGCTGCAGCCGGTCTTCGCCAGCCTCGATGAAAAAACGCTGCAGCAGCTGAATGCCCGCATTGCGGTGGAGGGCCAGGATGCGAAGCGCGTGGCGGCAGATTATCTGCAGCAGAAAGGCCTGCTGAAGTAATCCACCGGTGACCATTCGCTGTACTCACCGCGTCGGCCTGCTGCTGACAGGTCTGCTGCTGGTTACGCTGGCGCTGCCGTTTGTCACTTATGCGCCGAATCGCTTACTCTCCGGGGAAGGGCGCGGGCTGTGGCAGGCGCTGCCCTGGCTCGCCGGCGTTCAGCTGGCGGCGGCTCTTGCCGGGATGCTGCTCTGCTGGCTGCCGGGCAGGATCGTGCCGTTTCTCCACCTGCTGCTGGCCGAACTGCTCTTCCCGCTGCTTATCTGGGGCAGCGGCCAGGCGGCGCTTGAGCTCTCCCGGCACGGCTCGCCGCTGGCGCGCACCTCGCCCGGCAGCGGCCTGTGGCTGTCGCTGGCGCTTTGTCTGTTGCTGGCCAGCGAGGCCATCCGTCATCTTACCGTCCGGCCGCTCTGGCGCTGGCTGCTCAATGCGCAAGTCTGGCTGTTGCCCATCATCCTGCTCGCTATCGGGGCGCTCGATCAGCTCTCCTTGCTGAAGGAGTATGCCAACCGTCAGGAGGTATTTGATGACGCCCTGCGCCAGCATCTGCTTCTGCTGTTCGGCACCCTGCTGCCGGGCCTGCTGATTGGCCTGCCGCTGGGGGTATGGCTGTGGCGGCGTCCGCGCTGGCAGGCGCCGGCTTTCACCGCGCTCAATGTGATCCAGACTATTCCGTCGGTAGCGCTTTTTGGCCTGCTGATTGCGCCGCTTGCCGGTCTGGCGCGTTATTTCCCGACGCTGGGCGAGCTGGGCGTCTCCGGGACCGGCGTGGCGCCAGCCCTGATCGCTCTCACTCTCTATGCGCTGCTGCCGCTGGTGCGCGGGGTGGTGACCGGCCTGCAGCAGGTGCCGCAGGATGCCCTGGAAAGCGCGACGGCAATGGGCATGAGCGCCGGGCAGCGCTTTCGTCAGGTGCAGCTTCCGCTGGCGATGCCGGTACTGCTGCGCAGCCTGCGGGTGGTCAGCGTGCAAACCGTCGGCATGGCGGTAGTGGCCGCGCTGATCGGCGCCGGCGGCTTTGGCGCGCTGGTTTTTCAGGGGCTGCTGAGCAGTGCGCTGGATCTGGTGCTGCTGGGCGTGGTGCCGACCATTGCCCTGGCGGTGGTGGTGGATGCCCTGTTCGCCCTGTGGGGCGCCTGGCTAAAAGGAGAGGCCAATGATTGAATTTCAAGGGGTCAGCAAAGTGTTTGCCGGCCACCCGGCGGTGAAGGACCTGACCCTGGAGCTGCGCGAAGGCGCTTTCTCGGTGCTGGTGGGGACTTCCGGCTCGGGCAAGTCGACGACGCTGAAGATGATCAATCGTCTGCTGGAGCCGGACCGGGGCACCATTCGCTTTGCCGGCGAGGACATTCGCCAGCAGCCGGTCCTGACCCTGCGGCGGCGGATGGGCTATGCCATCCAGTCCATCGGCCTGTTTCCCCACTGGACGGTGGCGCAGAATATCGCCACCGTGCCGCAGTTGCAAAGATGGCCGCGGGCAAGGATCGCCGACCGGATCGACGAGCTGATGGCGCTGCTGGGGCTGGAGGCGACGCTGCGCGACCGTTACCCGCATCAGCTCTCCGGCGGCCAGCAGCAGCGGGTGGGGGTGGCGCGGGCGCTGGCGGCAGATCCGGAGGTGCTGTTGATGGATGAGCCCTTCGGCGCCCTCGACCCGGTGACCCGCGAGGCGCTGCAGCAGGAGATGCTGCGCATTCACCGTCTGCTGGGACGGACGATTGTGCTGGTGACCCATGATATTGACGAAGCGCTGCGTCTGGCGGACCACCTGGTGCTGATGGACGGGGGCGAGGTGGTCCAGCAGGGGGCGCCGCTGGAGATGCTCCTGCGACCGAAAAATAGCTTTGTACAGACCTTTTTTGGTCGCAGCGAGCTGGGTGTGCGCCTGCTGTCGCTGCGCGAGGTGGGGGACTATTTGCGTCCCGACGAACGGCTGGCGGGCGAGGGGCTGACCGTCACCATGACCCTGCGGGAAGCGCTGTCGCAGTTTGTCGCCCGGCGCTGCGAGACGCTGCCGGTGGTCGATGCCGAAGGCAGGCCCTGCGGTACGCTGCATTTTGCCGATCTGCTGCGCCAGGAGATGAGCCATGAAGGCGCTTCGTGAGCCGCTGTGGTGGCTTATCGCGCTGTTTATCGGCCTGCTGGCAGGGCTGCCCTACAGCGCGCCGCTGTTCAGTCGGCTGTTCCCGGAACTGCCGCGGCCGGTCTACCAGCAGGAGAGCTTCTGGGCGCTCACTCTCGATCACGGCTGGCTGGTGGTGGCGTCCAGCCTCGCGGCAACGGCAATCGGGCTGGGGGCTGGGGTGGCGGTCACCCGGCCCGCCGGCAGCGCGTTTCGTCCGCTGGTGGAGACCATCGCCGCTATCGGGCAGACCTTTCCGCCGGTGGCGGTGCTGGCGATGGCGGTGCCGGTGCTGGGCTTTGGCTGGCTGCCGGCGCTGATAGCCCTCGCGCTGTATGGCATACTGCCGGTGCTGCAGGGGACGCTGGCCGGGCTGGGTTCGATACCGCCTGGGGTGTCAGGCGTGGCTGAAGGGATGGGAATGACCGGCTGGCAGCGTCTGTATAAGGTGGAACTACCGCTGGCGGCCCCGGTGATCCTGGCGGGGATCCGCACCTCGGTCATCGTCAATATTGGTACCGCGACCATTGCCTCGACGGTGGGGGCCAGTACGCTCGGGACGCCGATCATCATCGGCCTGAGCGGCTTTAATACCGCCTATATTGTACAGGGGGCGCTGCTGGTGGCGCTGGCGGCGATTATCGTCGACCGCGCGTTTGAGCGTCTGACCCGCTGGATCAGCCGACACCGCCACGCACAATAAAGGAATAGCCGGCCAGCATTACGCCGCTGATCCCGCCGATGGCCATAAGTAAGAAGAGGGTGACGACCGCGATTTTCGCTGGCTTCATAATAGGCTCCTGATGTTAACAGGGGGATTATACGGTGAAGCGCAGGTGTTAATGAAACATTAATTGCGGTTTAGCGCGCCGCGCCGGGGTTTTTGCCGCGTTTGCTGCGCAACGCGCCGCAAAAAAGTGTGATCCTGGCCGTCGTTTTTCATTTTTATGCAGGGCTTCAAAGAAAGTTTTCGCCAGGCAGGGTATGGTACGCGCTTTCAGGCATGTGTGGTTTGCGGGTATGTACGAGTTTGATCTGGTGTTGCTGCTGCTTCAGCAGATGTGCGTATTTTTGGTCATCGCGTGGTTGATGAGCAAAACCCGACTGTTTATCCCCCTGATGCAAGTCACCGTTCGCCTGCCGCACAAGCTGCTGTGCTACGTCACTTTCTCCATTTTCTGCATTATGGGGACCTATTTCGGTCTGCATATCGAAGACTCGATCGCCAACACCCGCGCCATCGGCGCCGTGATGGGCGGCCTGCTCGGCGGGCCGGTGGTCGGCGGGCTGGTGGGGCTCACCGGCGGCCTGCACCGCTACTCGCTGGGGGGAATG
The DNA here is from genome assembly GCF_000195655.1 of Klebsiella sp. MS 92-3. Classification (NCBI taxonomy): domain Bacteria; kingdom Pseudomonadati; phylum Pseudomonadota; class Gammaproteobacteria; order Enterobacterales; family Enterobacteriaceae; genus Klebsiella; species Klebsiella sp. MS 92-3. The sequence continues at coordinate 2,639 of NZ_GL882745.1, read as the reverse complement.
ACCGCCTTAAGCTGCATGGTCTCCACCATCGTCGAGGGGCTGCTGGGCGGGCTGGTGCACAGCGTGCTGGTCAAACGCGGCCGGCCGGACAAAGTCTTTAGCCCGCTGACCGCCGGGGCGATCACCTTGGTGGCCGAGCTGGTGCAGATGATGATCATTCTGCTGATTGCCCGCCCGTTCCAGGACGCCCTGCATCTGGTGCAGAGCATTGCCGCGCCGATGATGGTCACCAATACCGTCGGTGCGGCGCTGTTTATGCGCATTCTGCTGGATAAACGGGCGATGTTTGAGAAGTACACCTCCGCCTTTTCCGCCACGGCGCTGAAGGTGGCGGCGTCCACCGAGGGGATCCTGCGTCAGGGGTTCAACGAAGAGAATAGCATGAAGGTGGCCCAGGTGCTGATCCAGGAGCTGGACATCGGCGCGGTGGCGATCACCGATCGCGACAAGCTGCTGGCGTTTACCGGCATCGGCGACGACCACCATCTGCCGGGCAAGCCTATTTCCTCCTCGTATACGCAACGGGCGATTGAGACCGGGGAGGTGGTCTACGCCGACGGCAACGAGGTGCCTTACCGCTGCTCGATTCATCCGCACTGTAAGCTGGGGTCGACGCTGGTGATCCCCCTGCGCGGCGAGAACCAACGGGTGATAGGAACCATTAAACTGTATGAGGCGAAAAATCGCCTGTTCAGTTCGATCAACCGCACCCTCGGGGAGGGGATTGCCCAGCTGCTGTCGGCGCAGATCCTCGCCGGACAGTACGAGCGGCAGAAGGCGCTGCTGACGCAATCCGAAATCAAGCTCCTGCACGCCCAGGTCAACCCGCACTTCCTGTTTAACGCGCTTAACACGCTGAAGGCGGTGATCCGCCGCGACAGCGATCAGGCCGGCCAGCTGGTGCAGTATCTGTCGACCTTCTTTCGCAAGAACCTGAAACGGCCGACGGAAATTGTCACTCTTGCCGATGAGATCGAGCATGTTAACGCCTATCTGCAGATTGAGAAGGCTCGCTTTCAGGCTAACCTGCAGATCCAGATGGCGGTGCCGGAAGGGCTGGCGCATCACCAGCTGCCGGCCTTTACCCTGCAGCCGATCGTGGAGAACGCCATTAAGCATGGTACATCGCAACATCTTGGCGTCGGCGAAATTACCATCCGCGCCAGCCAGGACGATCGCTGGCTGCAGCTGGATATCGAAGATAACGCCGGGCTGTACCGGGCCAACCCCCAGGCCAGCGGGCTGGGGATGAATCTGGTGGACAGGCGGCTGCGGGCGCGTTTTGGCGCCGACTGCGGCATCAGCGTCACCTGCGAGCCGGAGCGCTTTACCCGTGTCACCCTACGTCTGCCCCTGGAGGAGAATGCATGCTGAGAGTATTGATCGTCGATGATGAGCCGCTGGCGCGGGAAAACCTGCGCATTTTGCTGGAGACACAGCGCGATATCGAGATCGTCGGCGAGTGCGGCAACGCGGTGGAGGCCATTGGCGCGGTGCATAAGCTGCGTCCCGACGTGCTGTTTCTCGACATCCAGATGCCGCGCATCAGCGGTCTGGAGATGGTCGGGATGCTCGACCCGGAGCACCGCCCCTATATCGTGTTTCTCACCGCCTTTGATGAATACGCGGTGAAAGCCTTTGAGGAGCATGCCTTTGACTATCTGCTGAAGCCGATTGAAGCTGCCCGGCTGGAGAAAACCCTCGCCCGCCTGCGCCAGGAGCGTAATCTGCAGGATGTGTCGCTGCTGGATGATGCTCAGCAGACGCTGAAATACATTCCCTGTACCGGCCACAGTCGTATCTGGCTGCTGCAGATGGAGGATGTGGCCTTCGTCAGCAGCCGGATGAGCGGCATCTACGTGACCGACCGCGAGGGAAAAGAGGGCTTTACCGAACTGACCCTGCGCACCCTTGAGAGCCGCACGCCGTTGCTGCGCTGCCATCGCCAGTACCTGGTGAATATGGCGCACCTGAAGGAGATTCGCCTGGAGGAGAATGGCCAGGCGGAGCTGCTGATGCGCGCCGGACAAACGGTGCCGGTGAGCCGGCGCTATTTAAAAAGCCTGAAAGAGGCGATTGGCCTGTAAAGCTGGTACACTGCGCCCCATTGCATCATCGACAGTAAAAGGCCCTCATGCTCAGTAATGATATTCTTCGTAGCCTGCGCTACACCCTGAAAGTCAATAATAACGATATGGTGCGCATTCTCGCGCTCTCCGCTATGGAATCCACCGCCGCCAGCTTCGACACCTGGACGACGAAAGAGGATGAAGAGGGCTTTGTTCGCTGCCCGGACATTATCCTGTCGGGTTTCCTTAACGGCCTTATCTATGACAAGCGCGGCAAAGATGATTCGGCCCCGGAGCTGGCGCTGGAGCGTCGGGTGAATAACAACACGGTGCTGAAAAAGCTGCGGATCGCCTTCTCGCTGAAAACGGACGATATCCAGGCGATTATGAGCGAGCAGAAATACCGGGTGTCGGTGCCGGAGATCACCGCCATGATGCGCTCGCCTGACCACAAAAACTACCGCGAGTGCGGCGACCAGTTTCTGCGCAATTTCCTGCGCGGACTGACCCGGCGGGTGCATAACCCGAAGGCATGATTTTTTGCCGGGTGGCGGCTTCGCCTGACCCGGC
>NZ_GL882744.1:0-567 GCF_000195655.1 Klebsiella sp. MS 92-3 | reverse complement strand
CCGGCCCGACCACGCAAACCTAAAGATAAACCAAAAGCAGAAAACGGCGTCCTCATCGTTGAACGATGGCTTCTTGCCCGCATCCGTAATGAAACCTTCCACACGCTCAGGGCGCTGAATGCGCGCCTTAGGGAGTTACTGACAGACATGAATAACCGGCCAATGAAGGGGTACGGCAATCAAACCCGTGCAGAACGCTTCCGCATACTGGATGCGCCAGCACTCTCTCCGCTGCCTCTGGCACCTTATGAATACACGGAATACAAAGCTGTGAAGGTTGGCCCTGACTACCACGTTGAATATGCCCGTCACTGGTACTCCGTTCCACACGAACTGGTCGGTCAGCGTCTGTCACTGAAGGCGGGGCAGTCGGTGGTACAGCTCTGGCACAAGGGGCAGTGTGTGGCGCAACATCCGCGCAGCACACATGAATATAAACACACAACCAATCCGCTTCACATGCCAGAGCGCCACCGGCAGCACGGGACATGGACACCGGAACGCCTGATCGAGCAGGGAAAACGTACGGGCCCGTCCACAGGCCGGGTGGTTGAATCCATGCTGAAG
>NZ_GL882743.1:0-9090 GCF_000195655.1 Klebsiella sp. MS 92-3 | reverse complement strand
AGTACTCTATCCAGCTGAGCTACGGATGCAAAATGGCGGTGAGGCGGGGATTCGAACCCCGGATGCAGCTTTTGACCGCATACTCCCTTAGCAGGGGAGCGCCTTCAGCCTCTCGGCCACCTCACCACACACGCCTCTTTCGAGTGCTTCGAAGAACTTGTTTCTGCTCTTCGTCGCTGCGATGGCGCACATATTACTTTCTGGTACTTATAAGTCAAACACTTTTTCGAGACCTTTTTTCGTTTGCACACTTCGCACGCAATTCGCGTGCAAAAACGGCAAAAAGGGCAATTTATCAACAGGAAATCAGCCCTGACGCTGGCATAACGCCAAACGACCAAAGCGGCAAAGGGTAATGAAAAGCGGTATGGCGCAGGGGGAAAAAAAGAAAAAGGGAAAAAGCGACGGTAAGTGATGCGCCTCACTGCACAGCGAGGCGCGGAAACCTTAGTAACTGGACTGCTGGGATTTTTCAGCCTGAATACGCTGGTAGATCTCTTCACGGTGAACAGACACTTCTTTAGGGGCGTTTACGCCAATACGAACCTGGTTACCCTTCACCCCTAAAACTGTCACAGTGACCTCATCTCCAATCATGAGGGTCTCACCAACTCGACGAGTCAGAATCAGCATTCTTTGCTCCTTGAAAGATTAAAAGAGTCGGGTCTCTCGTATCCCGGCATTATCCATCATATAACGCCAAAAAGTAAGCGATGACAAATACCTTAGGGTATAAGCAGTCATGGCATCACATTCTGTTAAACCTAAGTTTAGCCGATATACACAATTTCAACCCGACTTTATCGTTATCAGTGTTTCTGACGCAAGGTGCCGTAACCCTCTGGTTATGGCACCTATACCCCTCATACTTCAAGTTGCATGCGTGTTGGCTTTCCTCGCTCACCCCAGTCACTTACTTGAGTAAGCTCCTGGGGATTCGCTGCGTCGCCGCCTTCCTGCAACTCGAATTATTTAGGGTAAATGCGTTTATAGTTATTACAGTTTTGCGCTGACCCAGCCTTTCACACTGGCTAACGCTGCAGGGAGAGCAGACGCATCGGTACCACCGGCCTGCGCCATATCCGGACGACCGCCCCCTTTACCGCCCACCTGCTGAGCGACCATACCAACCAGCTCCCCTGCTTTCACGCGGTCTGTCACATCCTTAGACACACCTGCAATCAGAGAAACCTTACCATCCGCTACCGTAGCTAATACAACGATCGTCGAACCGAGCTGGTTCTTCAGATCGTCAACCATGGTACGCAGCATTTTCGGCTCAACGCCGGTCAGTTCGCTGACCAGCAGCTTAACGCCGTTAATCTCTTCCGCTTTGCTGGAGAGGTTTGCGCTCTCCTGCGCCGCAGCCTGCTCTTTCAGCTGCTGCAGCTCTTTTTCCAGCTGACGGGTACGCTCCAGCGCGGCGCGAACCTTCTCGCCGAGATTGTGGCTGTCACCCTTCAGCAGCTGAGCGATATCATTGAGCTGATCGCTCTGCGCATGCAGGATGGCCATCGCGCCTTCGCCAGTCACCGCTTCGATACGGCGCACGCCAGCAGCGGTGCCGGACTCTGACGTGATGCGGAACAGGCCGATATCGCCGGTACGCGCCGCGTGAGTCCCGCCGCACAGTTCCGTGGAGAAGTCGCCCATCCGCAGAACGCGCACGCGATCGTCGTATTTCTCGCCAAACAGCGCCATGGCGCCGGATGCGCGCGCGGCATCGATATCCATAATGTTGGTTTCGATAGCCAGGTTACGACGGATCTGCGCGTTGACCAGGTCTTCCACCGCACGAATTTCTTCCGGCTTCATCGCTTCAAAATGCGAGAAGTCAAAGCGCAGCGCTTTATCATTGACCAGCGAACCTTTCTGCGCCACATGGGTGCCGAGCACCTGGCGCAGCGCCGCGTGCATCAGGTGCGTCGCGGAGTGGTTGAGACGGATACGCTGACGGCGAGCCTCATCTACGTCGGCCTGCACCGCGTCACCCACTTTCAGTGTGCCGCTGGCGACTTTACCGATATGACCAATAGCCTGGCCGTACTTCTGCGTGTCGCTGACTGCGAAGGAGAAGCCCACGCCTTTTAATTCGCCTTTATCGCCCACCTGGCCGCCGGACTCCGCATAGAACGGGGTCTGATCAAGGATCACCACCGCTTCCTGGCCAGCGCTAACGCTATCCACCGCTTTGCCGTCGATAAACAGGGCGGTAACCTTGCCGTTCAGCTCCAGATGATCGTAGCCTTTAAATTCAGAGGCGCCGTCAACGCGGATCATCGCATTATAGTCGGCGCCGAAACCGCTGGACTCGCGCGCGCGGCGGCGCTGCTCTTCCATCGCGGCTTCAAAACCAGCTTCGTCAACCTTGATGTTGCGCTCGCGGCACACATCGGCGGTCAGGTCGACCGGGAAGCCGTAGGTGTCGTACAGACGGAAGGCGGTTTCGCCGTCCAGGGTGTCGCCTTTCAGCTTCGACAGCTCCTCATCCAGCAGCGCCAGGCCGCGCTCGAGGGTGCGGGCAAACTGCTCTTCTTCGGTTTTCAGCACCTGCTCAACCTGAGCCTGCTGCTGCTTCAGCTCGTCGCCGGCGGAGCCCATCACATCGATCAGCGGGGCAACCAGTTTCCAGAAGAAGGTGTCCTTCGCGCCCAGCATGTTGCCGTGACGGATCGCGCGGCGAATGATACGACGCAGCACGTAGCCGCGGTTTTCATTCGACGGGATCACGCCGTCGGCAACCAGGAAGGCGCAGGAGCGAATGTGGTCGGCGATAACGCGCAGCGACTTGTTCGTCAGATCGGTCGCGCCGGTGACTTTCGCCACGCTGGCGATCAGATCGCGGAACAGGTCGATGTCATAGTTGGAGTTAACGTGCTGCAGCACCGCGGCAATACGCTCCAGACCCATACCGGTGTCGACGGACGGCTTCGGCAGCGGCTCCATGGTACCGTCAGCCTGACGGTTGAACTGCATGAAGACGATGTTCCAAATCTCAATGTAACGGTCGCCATCTTCTTCCGGGCTTCCCGGAGGGCCGCCCCAGATGTGATCGCCGTGGTCAAAGAAGATTTCGGTGCACGGGCCGCACGGACCGGTGTCGCCCATCTGCCAGAAGTTGTCAGAAGCAAACGGCGCGCCTTTGTTGTCGCCGATGCGGATAATACGCTCGCGCGGAACGCCTACTTCATTGGCCCAGATGTCGAAAGCTTCGTCATCGGTCTCGTAAACGGTAACCCACAGTTTTTCTTTCGGCAGCGCGAACCAGTTCTCACCGGTCAGCAGTTCCCACGCGTATTTGATGGCATCCTGCTTGAAGTAATCGCCAAAGCTGAAGTTGCCCAGCATTTCAAAGAAGGTGTGGTGACGCGCGGTGTAACCGACGTTTTCCAGATCGTTGTGTTTACCACCCGCACGCACGCAACGCTGTGCGGTGGTCGCACGCGAATAATTACGTTTGTCGAGACCAAGGAAGACATCCTTGAACTGGTTCATCCCTGCATTGGTAAACAGCAGGGTCGGATCGTTGTGCGGCACCAGGGAGCTGCTGGCAACTACCTGATGTCCCTTGCTATGGAAAAAGTCGAGAAACGCCTGACGGATCTCAGCGGTGCTCTTGCTCATAATTATCCTGAAATCAAGCTACACGTCATCCTTCAAGTCGCCTCTGTCCTGGCTGCGCTTGCTCTTCCGGCACCGAACTGACGTGCGTTGCGAAAGAGAGTCTCTCTTGCCGCCCTGATGCAGCTTGAATGATTTTGTGTAAAGGAATAATCGCCCAGGCCGCTGCCTGCACAGTCACAACCAGCGGCCCGACGGAATAAAGTGGGAATAAGATAAGTTTTCTTTACGGCGAAGTAAAATCCCGGATGGGTCAATCTGCAAAATTTCGCCAGATTTCCTGGATATCTTCCATCAGGTAGCCGCGGTAAAGCAGGAATCGCTGAACTTTCACTTTTTCAGTAAAGGCGGAAGGTAACGGTTCGCCGTATTTACGCTGTGCCTGCTCCCTGGCAAGGCTCACCCAGTCGATATCGCATTCGCGCATCGCCTGGTCAACGACCTGGCGCGCAATGCCTTTCTGGCTGAGCTCCTGGCGAATGCGCGCCGGACCATAGCCTTTGCGGCTCCGGCTGGCGATGAACTGGCCGACGAAGCGGTTGTCGTCAAGGTAGCGGTTTTCGATACACCAGGCGACAACCTGCTCCAGCTCGTCGGGGGTGACGTCCAGCGCCTCAGGACCGTTTTTGCTCATCACCGGAGCGACCAGCTTGCGTCGCAGCTCCTGCTCGCTGTGGTCGCGCATCGCCAGAATGCGGATAGCACGGTCCAGCAGGCGGGCGTAGCCGGAGCGGCGTGATGAAGGTTCAGTCACAGGCACCTCGATAATCTCACAAAGCAAAAGGGCTGCCTAAGCAGCCCTGTCAGTCTTGCAGACGATATCAGAAATCCTGTTCGGTTTCTTCTGCGTCGTTGCCGTCAACAACGAAGTCTGGCTTCGCATCCTGATTGTTGAGCAGCAGTTCGCGCACTTTCTTCTCAATCTCTTTTGCCGCCGCCGGGTTCTCTTTCAGCCAGGTGATCGCGTTCGCTTTACCCTGACCGATTTTGTCGCCGTTGTAGCTATACCAGGCACCCGCTTTCTCAATCAGCTTCTCTTTCACGCCGAGGTCTACCAGCTCGCCGTAGAAGTTGATGCCTTCGCCGTAGAGGATCTGGAATTCGGCCTGTTTAAACGGCGCGGCGATCTTGTTTTTCACCACTTTGACGCGGGTTTCGCTGCCGACGACATTGTCGCCCTCTTTCACCGCGCCGATGCGGCGAATGTCCAGACGCACAGAGGCGTAGAACTTCAGCGCGTTACCACCGGTAGTGGTTTCCGGGTTACCGAACATCACGCCAATTTTCATACGGATCTGGTTGATAAAGATCAGCAGCGTGTTGGACTGCTTCAGGTTACCCGCCAGCTTACGCATCGCCTGGCTCATCATACGCGCCGCAAGGCCCATGTGAGAGTCGCCGATTTCGCCTTCGATTTCCGCTTTCGGCGTCAACGCCGCGACGGAGTCGACGACGATAACATCAACCGCGCCAGAGCGCGCCAGCGCGTCACAGATCTCCAGCGCCTGCTCGCCGGTGTCCGGCTGAGAACACAGCAGGTTGTCGATATCGACGCCCAGTTTGCGTGCATAGACCGGATCCAGCGCATGTTCAGCATCGATGAACGCACAGGTTTTACCTTCGCGCTGCGCTGCGGCGATAACCTGCAGCGTCAGGGTGGTTTTACCGGAGGATTCCGGACCGTAGATCTCGACGATACGGCCCATTGGCAGACCGCCGGCGCCCAGCGCGATATCCAGAGAAAGCGAGCCGGTGGAGATGGTTTCCACATCCATGGTGCGGTCTTCACCCAGGCGCATGATGGAGCCTTTACCGAATTGCTTTTCGATCTGGCCCAGTGCAGCCGCCAACGCTTTCTGTTTGTTTTCGTCGATCGCCATTGTTACTCCTAATCATGCAGGGTAAAGCGTGTTCGCTTCGCCGTTAATATTTGTTCAGTTGAGGCAATTATACTGTATGGTCATACAGTATCAAGTGTTTTGTAGAAATTGTTGCCAGAGCAGATTTAGCGCATAGGCCGTCGCCTGACGACGCACCGCTTCGCGGTCTCCGGCAAAGCATTCCCGCCGCGTCACCCCTTGCCCGCTCACGCTGGCGACGCCGAACCATACCGTGCCGACCGGCTTTTCGACGCTGCCGCCATCCGGCCCGGCGACGCCGCTAACGGAGATGGCATAATCCGCACGCGCCGCGCGCAGCGCGCCAATCGCCATCTCCACCACCACCGGTTCGCTTACCGCGCCGTTGTCGCGCAGCGTCGCTTCGCTGACGCCGATCATTTGCGATTTAGCTTCGTTGCTGTAGGTGACAAAGCCGCGTTCAAACCACGCCGAGCTGCCGGCAATATCGGTGATCGCTTTCGCAATCCAGCCGCCGGTACAGGATTCCGCCGTGGTCACCGTCGCCCCACGCGCCTTCAGCGCCCGGCCAATCTTCTCGCTTAGCTGCATTAATTCTGAATCGGTCATTATCGCCCCGCGTTGCTCTGGATAAAGAGGCCATCAAAGATAGCACTTTCGACAGAGATATGGGGATGAAGTGGCGATTTTACGAGGGGGGATCCAGAAATGGGTCGTCCTGTGATAACCAGGACGACCAGACAACCTGTTACTTCATGCTGTTAGCGATAAGCTCAACGTTGTGACGCATCATTTTGACGTAACTATCGGCGACGCCGCCCGGCTTAGATAGCGCTTCCGGATAGAGTTCGCCCCCCGGCTGCGCGCCGGTGGCGCTGGCAATCTGCTTCACCAGCCGCGGGTCAAGCTGGTTCTCCATAAACCAGGTATGGACGCCATCCGCTTTGATTTGCTTAATCAGCGCCGCCACCTGCGCCGCGCTGGCCTCGCTCTCTGAAGAGAGCCCCTGTGGCGCGAGGAAGGTCACGTGGTAAGCCCGGCCAAAATAGCCGAAAGCGTCATGGCTGGTCAGGACCTTGCGCTTGGCCAGCGGAATGGCGCTGAACTGCGCTTTCGCCCAGCCGTCGAGAGACGTCAGCTGGTCGATATAGCGCTTGCCGCTGCTGGTCAACGCCGCTTTATCTTCCGGGTCGGCTTTCACCAGACCATCGAGGATATTCTGCGCATACAATGCGCCGTTCGCTGCGCTGTTCCAGGCGTGGGGATCGGTCACCGTTTTACCCTCTTCATCAAGGGTATGAGTCTTGACGCCTTTCGATGCCACCACCAGCTCGCCCTTAAAACCAGAGGCCTTAATCAGGCGATCCAGCCACCCTTCCAGCCCCAGGCCGTTAACCACCACCACGTCGGCCTTGCTGAGCAGCGCGCTAGCCTTCGGAGACGGTTCGAAGGTGTGCGGATCGCCGTCCGGGCCGACCAGGGTATCCACATGGACATGCTCCCCGCCGACCTGCTGCGCTATATCACCCAACACCGAAAAACTGCTTACCACATTCAGCGTTTTCGCCATGGCCCCCTGCGCCATCAGGCCGAGGGCCAGCGCGACCACTATTGCACTACGTTTCATCATTTCCTTACCCCATCAATGTGCGCCAACCGACCAGCAGCCGGCTGCGCGTGCCAAAAAATACCGAAACAAAAAACAGTGCGCTGGCGGTCAGCACAATAGCGGGCCCGGCGGGAAGACTAATCGCCCAGGAGAGGCTTAATCCCAGCCAGGCGCAGAGCGCGCCCATTCCCGCCGCCAGCAGCAGAATGCCCGGCAGCGTGCGCGCCCAGCAGCGCGCGGCGACCGCCGGGAGCATCATTACCCCTACCGCCATCAGCGTGCCGAGCACCTGAAACCCGGCCACCAGATTAAGCACCAGCAGCGCCAGAAAAAGCCCATGCAGCAGCGCAGGCAGCCGCCGGTGATTCACCTGCAGCCAGGCGCTGTCGAACGCCTCGCTGACCAGACCGCGGTAGCACAGCGCAATGCACAATAGCGTCAGGCTGGCGACGCCGCTGACAAACAGCGCCGCATCGCGGTCGACCGCCAGAATGGAGCCAAACAGCAGATGCAGGAGGTCCACGCTGGAGCCGCGCAGCGACACCAGGGTGACGCCCAGGGCCAGCGAGCCCAGATAAAATCCGGCAAAACTGGCGTCCTCTTTTAACGGTGTCCGCCGGCTCACCCACCCGGCCACCAGGGCAACCACGATGCCGGCGATGAAGCCGCCGAGGGTCATGGCCAGCAGCGACATGCCGCTCAGCAGATACCCCACCGCCACGCCGGGGAGAATGGCGTGCGACAGCGCATCGCCCATCAGGCTCATGCGCCGCAGCAGCAGGAAGACGCCCAGCATGGTGGTGCTCAGCGACAGCGCCAGACACACCACGAGGGCCCGACGCATAAAGCCGAATTCAATGAAAGGCTGAAAGAAGGTGTGCCAGATCATGCCGACCTCACATGACTGAAGGCCGGGAGCACCGCCCGGGTAGCGCCCCAGCAGGCGCGCTGGGGAGTCAGCAGCAGCGTCTCGGGGAAAAAGTCGGCCACCCGCTGGTTATCATGCAGTACCGCCAGGATGGTCTGTCCCTGCCGGTGCATCTCGAGGATCAAATCCATTAGTTCGCGACTGGTCGCTTCGTCGATACCGGTGAAGGGCTCGTCGAGCATCACCAGCGGCGCCTGCTGCACCATCACCCGGGCAAATAGCATGCGCTGAAACTGGCCGCCGGAGAGCGCTTCGATCGGCGTTTTCGCCAGGCCCGCCAGCCCGACCCGCTCCAGCACCGCGCCGATGCGTCGCCGGGTGCCGCCCCCCAGACCGCGCAGCAGCGACACGCCAGGCCATGCGCCCTGGCTTACCACATCCTGCACGTTGAGAGGAAACTGCGACTCGAGGGCATGGCGCTGCGCCAGCCAGCCGATCACCGGCCGTTTTCCCTGCCAGCGCAGGCGGCCACTGACCGGCGGAAGAAACCCGGCGAGGGTTTTCAGCAGCGTTGATTTTCCGCAGCCATTGAGGCCAACAATTGCCGTCAGGCTGCCGGGGCATATCATCCCGCTCAGCGGAGGGGTGATCGCTACCCCGTCATAGCCGGCGACCAGCTGCTCCAGTTCAATCATGGCAGCGTCACCGCCCACCAGGTTGCTAACCATAGCGCCGCCAGCAGCACGCCTGCGATAGCCGCGCGCGCCGCGCCGGATGCCATAAAAATCGATGTGAACATATCCCCGCCTCAATTTAATGTTATAACATAACGATAACGAAGCAAAGAAAGAATGTAAATCAGCGTCAGTCAGCGGAAATGTAACAAAGGTCAACAAGAGGCATGGAGACGGAAAAAACGGGGGGATAAGCGCGGCCTCCTCGGCGTCATCCCCCGGTCGCGCTGCGCTTCCCGGGGCTAGCAACCGGATACCAGACCGTAACCCGGATAAAGTGCTGGCGAACTCCGCCGCCAACGTGCGGATGACGGCGCGTAACGTAGCCGCAGTGTTGCCGATGGGCGACAAGCTGTCATTGAACTCTCCCCCGGTCGCGCTGCGCTTACCGGGGCTACG
>NZ_GL882742.1:19463-24870 GCF_000195655.1 Klebsiella sp. MS 92-3 | reverse complement strand
GCGAGCGGAACCACCGTAGGTTTTAGCCAGAACGGTAGTGATGGCAGCAGTCAGGGTAGTTTTACCATGGTCAACGTGGCCGATAGTACCAACGTTGACGTGCGGTTTTGTACGTTCAAATTTTTCTTTAGACACGGCTATATTCCTTACTATAGTGCTCTCCCCTTCGGAGAGAGCACGGGACTTAGGTTTTAATCCTGTGGATTATTTACCACGGGCTTCAATAACGGCCTGAGCAACGTTGTTCGGCGCATCATCATACTTCAGGAATTCCATGGTGTATGATGCACGACCTTTGGTCAGAGAACGCAGCTGAGTTGCATAACCGAACATTTCGGACAGCGGTACTTCAGCGTGGATCTTAACGCCGGTTACTTCGGATTCCTGACCGCGCAGCATACCGCGACGACGGCTCAAGTCACCGATAACGTCACCAGTGTTCTCTTCCGGAGTTTCTACTTCAACCTTCATGATCGGCTCAAGCAGAACTGGTTTTGCTTTCTTAAAGCCTTCTTTAAAGGCAATAGACGCAGCCAGTTTAAACGCCAGCTCAGAGGAGTCAACGTCGTGGTAAGAACCGAAGTGCAGACGGATACCCATATCAACTACCGGGTAACCTGCCAGCGGACCAGCTTTCAGCTGTTCCTGGATGCCTTTATCAACGGCCGGGATGTATTCGCCAGGAATTACACCACCTTTGATGTCGTTGATGAACTCGTAACCTTTCGGGTTAGAGCCCGGCTCCAGCGGGTACATGTCGATCACAACGTGACCGTACTGACCACGACCACCAGACTGCTTGGCGTGTTTACCTTCGATATCGGTAACTTTCGCGCGAATCGCTTCACGGTAAGCAACCTGAGGTTTACCGACGTTCGCTTCAACGTTGAATTCACGCTTCATACGGTCAACGATGATGTCGAGGTGCAGCTCACCCATACCGGCGATAATGGTCTGGTTAGACTCTTCGTCAGTCCATACGCGGAAAGACGGGTCTTCTTTAGCCAGACGACCCAGAGCCAGACCCATTTTTTCCTGGTCAGCTTTGGTTTTCGGCTCAACGGCGATGGAGATTACCGGCTCAGGGAATTCCATACGCTCCAGAATGATCGGCGCATCCGGGTCACACAGGGTGTCACCAGTGGTTACGTCTTTCAGACCGATAGCAGCAGCGATGTCGCCCGCGCGAACTTCTTTGATCTCTTCACGTTTGTTAGCGTGCATCTGAACGATACGACCGAAACGCTCACGTGCAGCTTTCACGGAGTTCAGTACGGTATCACCAGAGTTAACCACACCGGAGTACACGCGGAAGAAGGTCAGGTTACCCACGAACGGGTCAGTAGCGATTTTGAACGCCAGTGCAGAGAACGGCTCGTCGTCGCTTGCGTGACGCTCAGCCGGGGTATCTTTACCGTCGTCCAGGATACCGTTGATCGCAGGTACGTCAACCGGGGATGGCAGGTAATCAATTACCGCATCCAGCATCGCCTGAACGCCTTTGTTCTTGAACGCAGAACCACAGGTTACCAGGATGATTTCGTTGTTCAGAACGCGCTGACGCAGAGCTTTTTTGATCTCTTCTTCAGTCAGTTCTTCACCACCCAGGTATTTTTCCATCAGCTCTTCAGAAGCTTCAGCTGCGGATTCGATCAGGTTCTGGTGCCATTCATCAGCCAGGTCCTGCATGTCAGCCGGGATATCTTCGTATTCGAAGGTTACGCCCTGGTCTGCATCGTTCCAGTTGATGGCTTTCATTTTCACCAGGTCAACAACGCCGGTGAAACCTTCTTCAGCACCAATTGCCAGCTGCAGCGGAACCGGGTTCGCGCCCAGACGGGTTTTGATCTGACCAACAACTTTCAGGAAGTTAGCGCCCATGCGGTCCATTTTGTTAACGAACGCGATGCGCGGAACTTTATATTTGTTTGCCTGACGCCATACGGTTTCAGACTGCGGCTGAACACCACCAACTGCGCAGTAAACCATTACCGCACCATCAAGAACACGCATGGAACGTTCTACTTCGATAGTGAAGTCAACGTGCCCCGGGGTGTCGATGATGTTTACGCGGTGCGGTTCATACTGTTTGGCCATACCAGACCAGAATGCAGTAGTCGCAGCGGAAGTGATGGTGATACCACGTTCCTGCTCCTGCTCCATCCAGTCCATGGTAGCGGCGCCGTCATGAACTTCACCGATTTTGTGGTTTACACCGGTGTAGAACAGAATACGTTCGGTAGTAGTGGTTTTACCGGCGTCGATGTGCGCACTGATACCGATGTTACGGTAGCGTGCGATGGGTGTTGTACGAGCCATTTGATTCCTCGTTTATTTCTTTAGGCGTTCAGTTAAGTTATCCAGAGCGGGCGACTCATCTGAAGCGCCCGCCTGGTGACTATGACTCCGAAGGGATTACCAACGGTAGTGAGCGAACGCCTTGTTGGCTTCGGCCATACGGTGAACGTCTTCACGTTTCTTAACTGCAGTACCTTTGTTGTCTGCAGCATCAGTGAGTTCGTTCGCCAGGCGCAGAGCCATGGATTTATCACCGCGTTTACGAGCAGCTTCAACGATCCAACGCATTGCCAGGGCATTACGACGGACCGGACGAACTTCAACTGGAACCTGATAAGTAGAACCACCTACGCGGCGGGACTTAACTTCGACAGTCGGGCGCACGTTTTCGAGCGCAACTTCGAAGGCTTCCAGTTCAGATTTACCAGAACGCTGAGCCAGGGTCTCCAGCGCGCTGTATACGATAGTTTCTGCAGTAGATTTTTTACCATCTACCATCAGGATATTGACAAATTTAGCCAGCAGTTCTGATCCGAACTTCGGATCCGGCAGAATTTTACGCTGACCAATGACGCGACGACGTGGCATGGAAATACTCCGTTGTTAATTCAGGATTGTCCAAAACTCTAAGAGTTTAGTATGACATTAAGATAAATCAGTTTGGCCTTACTTAACGGAGAACCATTAAGCCTTAGGACGCTTCACGCCGTACTTGGAGCGAGCCTGCTTACGGTCTTTAACGCCGGAGCAGTCAAGCGCACCACGAACGGTGTGGTAACGAACACCCGGAAGGTCTTTAACACGACCGCCACGGATCAGGATCACGGAGTGCTCCTGCAGGTTGTGACCTTCACCACCGATGTAGGAGGTGACTTCGAAACCGTTAGTCAGACGCACACGGCAAACTTTACGCAGTGCGGAGTTCGGTTTCTTAGGAGTGGTGGTATATACGCGAGTACATACGCCACGTTTCTGCGGGCAGGCTTCCAGCGCTGGCACGTTGCTCTTTGCAACTTTGCGCGCGCGTGGTTTGCGTACCAGCTGGTTAATTGTTGCCATTAAATAGCTCCTGGTTTTAGCTTTTGCTTCGTAAACACGTAATAAATCGCCTCATATATTATGAGGACGCAGAATTTTAGGGCGGTGCCGAAAAGGTGTCAAGAAATATACAACGATCCCGCCATCACCAGGCCAACTGACCGGCATGTTTGACTGTGAGTCTGACGAAATCAGTATAGCTAACCCTGCCGACACTGTCCGCAATTTGACCAGCCAGCCCGCGGGCGTCAACGTCGTCTTGCAGCACGTATAGGGTTATGGGGGCGGATTGCAGGATCTCAAGGAAGCGACCATCGGCGATGGCCGCGGTGACGCCGTCAGACAGTAGTACCAGATCGTCGCCGTGCTCCATCAAACGAAGCATCGCTGCGATGTCGGCATGCCAGGGGGAAACACTGAGCGTATGGAGCATGGGGGCCTCAGAAACGCAAAATCACATCAAATTCATGCAGACGGGCGCGCAGGGCATCCGGCGCCAGGCATTCGACATCCACCACCCACGGGGTCGCGGGATCCAGGCCGCGCTCTCGCGCTGAGTCGGCGCACAGCCAGCACTGGTCGATATCATATAGCGACAGCAATTTAAAGGTAGCGATGTAGTCGCGGGCCAGCACAGCGCCAGGCCGCTGTTCGGGTAACAGCTGAAACACGCCGTCGCCCACAAAAAACACGCCAATATCGTCGGTGAGCGCGGAGGTTGCTAATAAGGCATCGAGGCCTTCCCTGCCAGCGGCGCTGCCGTGCGGCGCAGAGGAAAATACAAAAGCCACACGTTTCATCAGAACTGCACCATCCGATCGCAAGTAAGCGCCGCTTCCGCTAGCGCGCCGAGCCCGCTCAAGGTAAAACCCGGCTGCAAATTGTGGCCAGGCAGAGCGAGCTGTTGCGCTTCGCGTTCGTCCGTTACGCCACGACGCAGGGCGGCCGCCACGCAGATATGCAGCGCGACGCCGTGCTCATCGTGGAGGGATTGCCACCCGCGCACCAGATCGAACTCATCGCTGGCGGGCGCCGTCAACTGGTTAGCGTTAAGCACGCCTTCGCGATAGAAAAAAACGCACGCCAGCTCATGGCCTTCCTGCAGCACGGCCTGGGCAAATTGCCAGGCGCTGCTCGCCTGCTGCGTGCCATAGGCTGGGCCGGTCACCGTGAGGGCAAAACGCATTACTTATCCAGCCCCTGGAAATCGCCGCTTTTGAACTGGCGAATATAGAGGTAGACGGTGTGCTTGGAGATGTTCAGACGATCGGCTACCTGGTTAATAGCGTCTTTAATATCGAAGATCCCTTTCTCGTAGAGATTCAGCACGATTTGACGGTTTTTCGCATTGTTAGACACGCTGCGATCGGCATTCACCTCTTCAATGGTGAACTCCAGCGTCTGGGCGACCAGATCGTCTACCGAAGAAGCAAAGTTCACCGGCGAGTTCACTTCAGGCGTTTCTGGCGGAATAAAGGTGCTCATGATCTGGGAAAACGGCACATCCAGATTCATGTTGATACACAGCAGACCAATCACCCGGTGATCGCGGTTGCGAATGGCAATCGTCACCGACTTCATCAGTACGCCGCTTTTAGCACGGGTAAAGTAGCATTTGGAAACGCTGCTATCGGCGCCCGTCATATCGTGCAGCATGCGCAGCGCAAGATCGGTAATCGGTGAACCAATTTGGCGGCCGGTATGTTCACCATTGGCGATACGGATGGCAGAGCATTTCAGATCCTGCAAAGAATGCAGCACGATTTCACAGTGCGAACCGATGAGCATCGCCAACCCGTCCACTACCGCTTCATAAGATTTGAGAATATCGAAATCGGTCTGGTCAAAGGGACGTTGATCCAGCAGGTCAAGCTCGCTGGTTTCATTGGTTAAAAGCGACCTGGACATGAAAAAAAGCACTCCTTTTCAGGAGCCTGTCGTTATTGTCAGGGCAGGCTCATCATCATTATTAAGCTATCTAAAGTAATACAGCGCCTGAGGATCTTTCCAGTTTTAATTATATCTGCGCTCAATAAAAAAGCCCCCCCCCCCCCCCCCCCGCGGCGGGGGG
>NZ_GL882742.1:10304-19337 GCF_000195655.1 Klebsiella sp. MS 92-3 | reverse complement strand
CCTGAACCTGATTACTTCTTAGCGTCAGCTTTCGCGTCCGCGGCTTTCGCATCGCCTGCGGCTTCCGGCTGTGCATCTGCCTTCGGCGCCGGTTTGATATCCAGCAGTTCTACATCAAAGACCAGCGTAGAGTTGGCCGGGATGCCCGGGACGCCAGTTTTACCGTAGGCCAGGTCCGGCGGAATAACCAGCTTGATTTTGCCGCCTTTCTTGATGTTCTTCAGGCCTTCAGTCCAGCCCGGGATCACGCCGTCGAGACGGAAAGAGAGCGGCTCGCCGCGAGTATAAGAGTTATCAAACTCTTTACCGTCGATCAGGGTACCTTTGTAGTTTACCACCACGGTATCGCTGTCTTTCGGCGCATCGCCAGCGCCTTCTTTCTCGACTTTATACAGCAGGCCAGTTTTTGAGGTTTTCACGCCCTTCTCTTTGGCAAAGTTGTCACGGAAAGCTTTGCCTTTGGCTTCGTTCTCAGTGGCGTCTTTTTCCATTTTCTGCTGAGCCGCGGTCTTCACGCGCGTTTCAAAGGCCTGCAGAGTCTGTTCGATCTCCTGGTCGGACAGTTTGCTCTTATCGGCAAACGCGTCCTGTACACCGGCGATCAGCTGGGATTTATCCAGCTTAATGCCCAGCTTCTCTTGTTCTTTCAGGGAGTTTTCCATGTAACGCCCCAGGGACGCGCCCAGCGCATAGGCCGATTTCTGATCGTCATTTTTAAATGCCGATTTACTCTCAGCCGCCGGGGCTGCCTTCGTTGCCGTATCTGCAGCGAAGGTCAGCGGTGCATTCAGGGCGACGGCCATTGTGGTCGCCAGCAGCGTTACTTTAAACAGTGATTTCATCCATTTCTCCAGGGCCGGGGCCTCTCGCCCCAGGGTTATCGTAAAAAGCAAAAAACGTACTATAGAACGTTGCCATTAAAATCTACATACGGACGTTCCTGAATATCGCCTCTTTTAGGACTATTTTTGTATGAATAAGTTTCCTGTACGGCGCAGCGATGCTGCGCGCCAGGGGAAACTTAAGTAGAATCCGCCCGCAGGATCAGACTAAAGAGGTTACCCATGCACGATAGCACATTAGAAACGCGCCTTGCGGAGCTGGAAAGCCGGCTGGCGTTTCAGGAAATCACCATCGAAGACCTCAACAAAACCGTGACCGCCCACGAGATCGAGATGGCGAAGATGCGGGAGCATATGCGTCTGATGATCGAGAAGCTTAAGGCGACCCAACCCTCCCATATCGCCTCCCAGGCGGAAGAAACGCCACCGCCGCACTATTGAGGCGTAAAAAAAGCGGGTTTCCCCGCTTTTTTGTCGTCTTCGTGCCGAAGCGCAAAGATTAGTGGCAGCCGCAGCCACCGTGGCCGCCGCAGCCCCCTTTACCATGGTCGTGACCATGATCGTGGCCGTGGCCGCCGCAGCAACCGTCATGACCATGGTCATGATCGTGATCGTGGCCATGCGCGCCGTGCACGTGACCGTGCTCCAGCTCTTCCGCAGTCGCTTCGCGGATGGCGACGACTTCCACATTAAACTTCAGGTTCTGACCAGCCAGCATGTGGTTGCCATCAACCACAACGTGGTCGTCTTCAACTTCAGTGATTTCTACTGGTACCGGACCCTGATCGGTTTCCGCCAGGAAGCGCATGCCAACCTGCAGTTCATCAACGCCCATGAAGACGTCTTTCGGTACACGCTGCACCAGGTTTTCGTCATACTGACCGTAAGCGTCGTTAGCGCCGACGGCAACGTCAAATTTGTCGCCCACTTCGTGGCCATCCAGCGCGTTTTCCAGGCCGGAAATCAGGGAGCCGTGACCGTGCAGGTAATCCAGCGGCGCGCTTACCGGAGACTCATCAACCAACACACCGTCTTCTGTACGTACCTGATAGGCCAGGCTGACCACCAGGTCTTTTGCTACTTTCATGATATCTCCTGAGATGGGAAGAATAGTGGCGCAGATTGTAGCGGAATTCTGCTGCCGTGTACCCTTTAGCTTAAAAAAAGCCGACGGATAACGCTAGTCGGGATGAAAAATGCCAATCACCTGCTCCTCTTTGCGTACATGCTCACGGGCCTCTTTATCTGCCTCACGCATCTGATGACCGCACTTAACGCACTCAACAACATCGACATTATTCTCACGCCACATTGCCAGCGAATCCTGCGCCTGGCACGCCGGACATTTCGCCCCGGCAATAAAACGTTTACGCACTGCCATAAGATTTACCTTTATTCAAACTCGTCCCAGCCGTCCAGCTGCCGGCTCTCTTTCTGCATTTCGCGCTGGAAAATCTCTTCCAGTTCGCGCCGGGCCTCCCGCACGCGTGATATCTGTACCGTATCAGTATGCACTGGCATTAGCTCGCGCAGCATTCGCATATCGAGGCGTCGGAAGTGCAGCTGCGCGCGCTGGGCCTGGTGAGGATGCATCCCGAGGGTGATGAGCGCTTTGCGCCCCAGCTCCAACGCACTGGAGAAAGTTTCGCGAGAAAACTGCGTCACGCCGGCCTGCAGCAGCTCATGCGCCTCAACGCGCCCGCGAGCGCGGGCCAGAATATGCAGATGTGGAAAGTGTTGTTGACACATTTCCACCAGCCGCATGGTATCTTCTGGCTCATTACAGGTGATGACGATCGACTGCGCCTCTTCCGCTCCCGCCGAGCGCAGCAGCTCCAGCTGGGTGGCATCGCCAAAATAGACTTTATAGCCATAGTTGCGCATCAGATTTACCGCGCTGATGTCCCGCTCCAGTACCGTAATACGCATCTTATTGGCCATCAGCAGGCGACCAATGACCTGACCAAAGCGACCAAACCCGACAATAATCACCTGCGGCTTGTCATCCTCCACCCACGGCGCCTCACCGGTATCGTCCGCCGGGTTCAGCCGTCGCGACAATAGCTTATCTATCCCCTTCATCAGCAGCGGCGTCGTCATCATCGACAACGTTACCGCCACCAGCAGCAGCGCCATCTGGTCGTGCTGAAACAACCGCTGAGAGGCGGGCAGCGAAAAGAGGACAAACGCGAACTCGCCGCCCTGGCTTAATACGCCCGCGAACTGCATCCGCTCGGAACTTCGCAGGCCATAGAGACGGGCGAGCAGATAGAGCACCAGCATTTTTACCGCCACCAGCACCGCCACGCTCACCGCCACCCACAGCAGATGGGTATACAGTACGCCAAGGTTCAGCGCCATGCCGACGGAAATAAAGAACAACCCGAGCAGCAGCCCCTTGAACGGATCGATAGCGATCTCCAGTTCGTGGCGATACTCACTTTCCGCCAGCAGCACGCCGGCAATAAAGGTGCCCAGCGCCATCGACAGCCCCAGCGCCTCCATAAACAGGGCAGATCCGAGGACCAACAGCAGCGTGGCGGCAGTGAACACCTCCCTGACCCCCGAGCTGGCGATAAAACGGAACACCGGCCGCAGCAGATAGCGTCCGCCAATCAGCATCCCGGCAAAGGCCAGGACCTTCATGCCGACCGTCAACCAGTTCACATGCTCATCCGCTGAACCGGCCAGCAGGGGCACCAGCGCCAGCGCCGGGATCACCGCCAGATCCTGAAACAGCAGCACCGAAAAGCCTAGCTGTCCCGCTTCGCTGCGGCTCATTCCCTTCTCACGCATCAGCTGCAGCGCCATGGCGGTGGAAGACATCGCCAGGCCGATCCCGCCGACCACCGCCGCCTGCCATGAAAACCCGGTCGTCATCAGCAACCCACCGAGGATCGCCGCGCTGAGCATCACCTGCGCCGCGCCAACGCCGAAGATGGAGCTCCGCAGTCGCCATAGCTTGGCGGGATTGAGCTCCAGGCCGATGATAAACATCAGAAACACTACGCCGAGCTCAGAGAAATGGAGAATTTCATCCACATCGCTGATAAACCCGAGCCCCCACGGACCAATGGCGATCCCGGCCAGCAGATAGCCCAGCACCGCGCCAATCCCCAGTCTTGAAGCCAGAGGGACGGCGATGACGGCCGCGAACAAAAACAACACCCCCGCCAGCAGCAAATCAGATCCCGCCATGGACACCTCCGGCGGCGATGGGATTGGCCAACCAGTCCCGGTAGGCCAGGGCGCGGCTGCGCAGCTCCTCTGGCTGCTGCCTCCGGGCCCAGTAGACGATAATGGGGCTCATCCAGTGCATACGGCACATGCCGGCGGTCAGTTCAAAAGGACGTAAAATATCGTTCATCGGATAGCGATTAGCATCGCGACGGTAGGCGCTCTCAGGCTCGCCGGTAGTGATCACGCTGCGCCAGTACTTTCCCGCCAGTTCGTTCCCTCCGGCGCCGCTGGCGAAGCCGCGGCTTAACACACGATCCAGCCACTCCTTGAGCAGCGCCGGACAGCTCCAGGTATATAAAGGGTGCTGGAAAACAATCACCTCATGCTGGCGCAGCAGGTCCTGTTCGTAAGCAATATCGATAAAAAAATCCGGATAGTGCGCGTAGAGATCGTGCACGGTGACGTTCGGCAACTGTAAGGCCGGCTCTAATAAAACCCGGTTGGCCACGGAATCCTGAGATTCTGGGTGGGCATACAGCAGCAACACTTTCGCTGTCTGAGACATCATTCCCCTCCCGTAGGTCTTCTGGCGGCCTGCACAGCCCCGGCGTTTTGACACAGCCAGAATGACTTTGTGTATCGTCTTCGTTTTGGGCTACCATGGCGGCCCGGTGAAGCGATTCGCTTCCACACTACATTATCATAATGACAAATTAACATAGTCTGAACATACGGCGCCTTATGATTGTTTTCTCCTCGTTACAAATTCGTCGCGGCGTACGCGTCCTGCTGGACAACGCCACCGCTACCATCAATCCTGGCCAAAAGGTCGGTCTGGTGGGGAAAAACGGCTGCGGGAAATCGACGCTGCTATCGCTTTTGAAAAACGAGATAAGCGCTGACGGCGGCAGTATGACCTTTCCCGGCAACTGGCAGCTGGCCTGGGTGAATCAGGAAACCCCGGCGCTACCGCAGCCGGCAATCGATTATGTCATTGACGGCGATCGAGAGTATCGCCAGCTGGAGGCCGCGCTCCAGCAGGCTAACGAACGCAACGACGGTCATGCTATCGCCACCGTCCACGGTAAGCTGGACGCCATCGACGCCTGGACGATCCGTTCGCGCGCCGCCAGCCTGCTGCACGGTCTGGGGTTCAGCAATGAACAGCTTGAGCGGCCGGTCAGCGATTTTTCCGGCGGCTGGCGTATGCGCCTTAACCTCGCCCAGGCGCTGATCTGCCGCTCCGATCTGCTGCTGCTCGATGAACCGACTAACCACCTCGATCTCGATGCGGTGATCTGGCTGGAGAAGTGGCTGAAGGGCTATACGGGAACGCTGATCCTCATCTCCCACGATCGCGATTTTCTCGATCCTATCGTCGACAAAATTATCCATATCGAACAGCAGACCATGTTTGAGTACACCGGCAACTACAGTTCGTTTGAAGTGCAGCGCGCCACCCGCCTCGCTCAGCAGCAGGCGATGTACGAAAGCCAGCAGCAGCGCGTCGCGCACCTGCAAAGCTATATCGATCGCTTCCGTGCCAAAGCCACCAAGGCCAAGCAGGCGCAAAGCCGGATCAAAATGCTGGAGCGGATGGAGCTTATCGCTCCGGCGCACGTGGATAACCCGTTCCACTTCAGCTTCCGCCAGCCGGAGAGCTTGCCTAACCCGCTGCTGAAGATGGAGAAAGTCAGCGCCGGCTACGGCGAGCGTATAATTCTCGACTCCATCAAGCTTAACCTGGTGCCGGGCTCGCGTATCGGCCTGCTGGGCCGCAACGGCGCCGGGAAGTCGACGCTGATTAAGCTCCTGGCAGGCGAGCTCCAGCCCGTAAGCGGCGAGATCGGCCTCGCGAAAGGCATCAAGCTCGGCTACTTCGCCCAGCATCAGCTGGAATTCCTGCGCGCCGATGAGTCGCCGCTGCGGCACCTGGCGCGTCTGGCGCCGCAGGAGCTGGAGCAGAAGCTGCGTGATTATCTCGGCGGCTTTGGTTTCCAGGGCGATAAGGTGAGCGAAGAAACCCGCCGCTTCTCCGGTGGAGAAAAGGCTCGCCTGGTACTGGCCCTGATCGTCTGGCAGCGCCCTAACCTGCTGCTGCTCGATGAACCGACCAACCACCTTGACCTCGATATGCGTCAGGCCTTAACCGAAGCGCTGATCGACTTTGAAGGGGCGCTGGTGGTCGTATCGCACGATCGGCACCTGATCCGTTCCACCACTGACGATCTGTACCTCGTCCACGATGGTAAAGTCGAGCCGTTCGACGGCGATCTGGAAGATTATCAGCAGTGGCTCAGCGACTCGCAAAAACAGGAGTCCCAGAGCGGCGAGGCGCCAAAAGAGAGCGGCAATAGCGCCCAGGCGCGCAAAGACCAGAAGCGTCGGGAAGCGGAGCTGCGCAGCCAGACCCAACCGCTGCGCAAAGAGATCGCCCGTCTGGAAAAAGAGATGGACAAGCTCAACGCGCAGTTGGCCAGTGCGGAAGAAAAACTTGGCGACAGTGAGCTTTATGACGCCTCACGTAAAGCCGAGCTGACCGAATGCCTGCAGCAACAGGCCAGCGCGAAGTCCGGGCTGGAGGAGTGCGAGATGGCCTGGCTGGAGGCCCAGGAGCAGCTGGAGCGCATGCTTCAGGAAGGCTAAACTCTTCCTCTTCATCCTGCCTGCGCGTACGCTGCCGCTGGCAGGGTGGGTTTCTGCCCTCTTCATGGCCTGGCCATCAGCGACATCAATGATTTGTTTTTGCTGTAAGCTGGCGTCACTGGCCGCAAGACCACATATTGGCTAACCCCCTGCATGCCCTGCGCGGTATAGTCATCATCACGTTTATTAATTGTTCTGGTGCTATGGTTGAAATCATCCCCACAGACATGACGCCCCCCGAAAACGATTCGCGTGAGTTCCATCCGATGCGCGGCGTGGGCAATCGTCATCTGCAAACCATGCTGCCGCGGCTGATTCGCCGTAAATTGCGCTTTACCCCGCACTGGCAGCGCCTTGAGCTGCCGGACGGCGATTTTGTCGATCTGGCCTGGAGCGAAGACCCGCACCAGGCGCGCCATAAGCCGCGCCTCGTCGTTTTTCACGGCCTGGAAGGCAGTCTGCACAGCCCGTACGCCCATGGTCTGATCCACGCGGCGATGCAGCGCGGCTGGCTGGGCGTGGTGATGCATTTCCGCGGCTGCAGCGGCGAACCTAACCGCAATCACCGCATCTATCACTCCGGCGAAACGGAAGATGGCACCTGGTTTTTGCACTGGCTGAAGCGCGAGTTTGGTCCCGCGCCGACCGCGGCCGTCGGCTATTCGCTGGGCGGCAATATGCTGGGCTGCCTGCTGGCAGAGGAAGGCGACCGCTGCCCGCTGGATGCGGCGGTGATCGTCTCCGCGCCTTTCATGCTCGAAGCCTGCAGCTATCATATGGATAAGGGCTTCTCGCGAGTTTATCAGCGCTATCTGCTCAATCTGTTAAAAGCCAACGCTTCACGCAAGCTGAAAGCGTACCCGGGCTCGCTGCCCGTCGATTTACGCCAGCTCAAAGGGATGCGCCGCATCCGGGAATTTGACGATATGATCACCGCCAAAATCCATGGCTTTGCCGATGCGCTGGATTATTACCGGCAATGCAGCGCCATGCCGCGGCTCAGCGATATCACTAAGCCGACGCTCATCATTCACGCGAAAGACGATCCGTTTATGGATCACCACTCGATTCCGCCGCAGGAGCAACTGCCCGCGAACGTAGAGTATCAATTGACCGAGCAAGGCGGCCACGTTGGCTTTGTCAGCGGCACTCTGCGTAAACCGGAGATGTGGCTGGAAAGACGCATTCCCGACTGGTTAAACCGCTGGCTGGAGGTTCCCGTATGATTATTCCCTGGCAGGATCTGGATCCCGAAACGCTGGATAACCTGATTGAAAGCTTTGTGTTACGTGAAGGCACCGATTATGGTGAATATGAACGTTCACTTGCCGATAAAGTCGCCGATGTAAAACAGCAGCTGAAACGCGGAGAGGCGGTCCTTGTGTGGTCGGAACTGCATGAGACGGTCAATATTATGCCGCGCGCGCTGTTTAACGGCTAAGGCGACGCCACTACATCGTTTAACCAGGGAGTTGTTATGTCTGCCAAACATCCGGTGATCGCCGTCACGGGCTCCAGCGGCGCGGGCACTACCACCACCAGCCTTGCCTTTCGCAAAATCTTCGCGCAGCTAAACCTGCACGCCGCGGAGGTGGAAGGCGATAGCTTTCATCGCTACACCCGCCCGGAAATGGACATGGCGATCCGTAAGGCGCGGGATCAGGGTAAACATATCAGCTACTTTGGCCCGGAGGCGAACGACTTCGGCCTGCTGGAGCAGACCTTTGTCGACTATGGTCGCCACGGCAAAGGTCAGTCGCGGAAATATCTCCACACCTATGACGAAGCCGTGCCGTGGAATCAGGTGCCGGGGACCTTTACCCCCTGGCAGCCGCTGCCGGAGCCGACAGACGTGCTGTTCTATGAGGGGCTGCACGGCGGGGTTGTCACGCCGCAGCATGATGTCGCCAGCCATGTCGACCTGCTGGTCGGGGTGGTGCCTATCGTTAACCTCGAGTGGATCCAAAAGCTTATTCGCGACACCAGCGAACGCGGCCACTCCCGGGAGGCGGTGATGGACTCGGTCGTCCGCTCGATGGAAGATTACATCAACTTCATTACCCCGCAATTTTCCCGCACCCATATCAACTTTCAGCGCGTGCCGACGGTGGACACCTCCAACCCGTTTGCCGCCAAAGCGATCCCCTCGCTGGACGAGAGCTTTGTAGTGATCCATTTCCGCAATCTGCAGAATATCGATTTCCCCTGGCTGTTGGCGATGCTGCAGGGCTCGTTTATCTCGCACATGAACACCCTGGTGGTGCCGGGCGGTAAAATGGGGCTGGCGATGGAGCTTATCATGACGCCGCTGGTCGAGCGCCTGATGGAAGGCCGTAAGATAGGCTAACCAAAAAAACCCCCCCCC
>NZ_GL882742.1:0-10190 GCF_000195655.1 Klebsiella sp. MS 92-3 | reverse complement strand
GGGCGGGGGTTGAGATTCGATACAACGGCAGGCGAAGACTACGCCTCGATCACTTCATAGGAGTGAGTGATGTTCACCGCTTTTTCCAGCATCAGCGCCACCGAGCAGTATTTCTCTGCCGACAGGTCCACCGCCCGGGAGACCGCGGCATCTTTCAGCGCCTTGCCGGTGACGATAAAATGCAGATTAATATGCGTGAACAGACGCGGAGCCTCTTCGCGACGCTCGGAGGTCAGCTTCACTTCGCAATTGGTCACGTCGTGACGACCTTTTTGCAGAATGGAGACCACATCGATCGCACTGCAACCGCCCGCCGCCATCAGCACCATCTCCATCGGGCTGGGAGCCTTATCCCCGGAGTTGCCATCCATCAGAATCTGGTGTCCCGATGCGGACTCCCCGATAAAGGTTAACCCTTCTACCCATTTCACACGCGCTTGCATAAAATTTAACTCCAGTATCGCAATATTCCTGTCAGATTACGCGCACATAACAATTCTCGCAACGGAAGGCGACCTGCGTCATGCTGAAGCGAGACACCAGGAGACATGCGGCGAAAGCTATGCTAAAACAGTCTGGATGCTACAGTAATACATTGATGTACTGCATGTATGCAGAGGAGTTCACATTACGGGCTGTCGAAAAATCATCAGCCAGCTTCCCAGGTATAGGGAAACAATACGATTGCATGCCCGGACGCCGTGTAGTGTCGGCGCCCGGAGATAGCTTATAACAGAGGATAACCGCGCATGGTGCTTGGCAAACCGCAAACAGACCCTACCCTTGAATGGTTCTTGTCTCATTGCCACATTCATAAGTACCCATCAAAGAGCACGCTGATCCACCAGGGTGAAAAAGCAGAAACGCTGTACTACATCGTTAAAGGCTCCGTGGCTGTACTCATCAAGGATGAAGAAGGTAAAGAGATGATCCTCTCCTACCTCAACCAGGGCGATTTCATCGGTGAATTAGGCCTGTTTGAAGAGGGTCAGGAACGTAGCGCCTGGGTACGGGCGAAAACCGCATGTGAAGTGGCCGAAATCTCTTATAAGAAATTCCGTCAGCTGATCCAGGTGAACCCGGACATTCTGATGCGTCTCTCTTCGCAAATGGCTCGCCGTCTGCAGGTCACGTCTGAGAAAGTGGGCAACCTTGCCTTCCTCGACGTGACGGGCCGTATCGCCCAGACGCTGCTGAACCTGGCGAAGCAACCGGATGCCATGACCCACCCGGACGGTATGCAAATTAAAATTACCCGCCAGGAAATTGGTCAGATCGTCGGCTGCTCTCGTGAAACCGTTGGTCGTATTTTGAAAATGCTGGAAGATCAGAACCTGATTTCCGCGCACGGTAAAACCATCGTCGTCTACGGCACCCGTTAAGTTGCTAAGCGGCGTATTGCTCCCGCAGTACGCCGTTTTTGTTTTTCCCTCATGTGGCGCAGGCTGATTTACCACCCGGAAGTCAACTATGCACTGCGGCAAACGCTGGTGCTGTGTCTGCCCGTGGCCATCGGTCTTCTGCTCGGCCATCTCCAGCAGGGGCTGTTATTTTCCTTAGTCCCCGCCTGCTGCAACATTGCCGGTCTTGATACCCCGCATAAGCGCTTTTTCAAACGCCTGATTATCGGCGGCTGCCTGTTTGCCGGATGCAGTCTGGTGGTGCAGTTGCTGCTTGCCCAGGCGATACCCCTGCCGTTTATTCTCAGCGGCCTGGCGCTCTTGCTCGGCGTTACCGCGGAGATCAGTTCGCTGCACGCGCGGCTGCTGCCCGCGTCGCTGATCGCCGCCATCTTTACCCTGAGCCTGGCGGGCAATATGCCCATCTGGGAGCCGCTGCTGATCTACGCCTTCGGCACGCTGTGGTACGGCGTGTTTAACTGGTTCTGGTTCTGGCTGTGGCGCGAACAGCCGCTACGGGAGTCGCTTAGCCTGCTTTACCGGGAGCTGGCGGACTACTGTGAAGCCAAATACAGCCTGCTGACCCAGCATACCGATCCCTCGACCGCCCTGCCGCCGCTGCTCACCCGCCAGCAGAAAGTGGTCGATCTGATTACCCAGTGCTATCAGCAGATGCATATGCTGGCCGCTAACCAACGCAACGATCATAAGCGCCTGCTGCGGGCGTTTCAGATGGGGCTGGATCTACAGGAGCATATTTCGGTCAGCCTGCATCAGCCGGAAGAGGTGCAAAAGCTGGTGGAACGCAGCCATGCCGAAGCGGTGATCCGCTGGAACGCGCAGACCGTCGCCGCCCGCCTGCGCGTGCTGGCGGATGACATGCTCTATCATCGCTTTCCAAAGCGCTTTCAGATGGATAAACAGATCGAGGCTCTGGAAAAGATCGCCAGACAACATCCGGATAACCCGGTCGGCCACTTCTGCGCCTGGCACTTCAGCCGCATCGCCCGGGTGCTGCATACCCAGCGCCCGCTGTATGCCCGGGACCTGATGGCCGACAAAGAGCGTCGTTTACCGCTATTGCCCGCGCTAAAGAACTACCTGTCGCTAAAATCGCCCGCGCTGCGCAATGCCGCCCGCATCAGCGTGATGCTGAGCGTCGCCAGCCTGATGGGCAACGCCCTGCACTTGCCTAAGCCCTACTGGATCCTGATGACGGTGCTTTTCGTCACCCAGAACGGCTATGGCGCCACCCGGGTGCGTATTGTTCACCGGGCGGCGGGTACGCTCGCCGGCCTGACGATCGCCGGGCTGACCTTGCATTTTCACGTTCCGGAGAGCTACACCCTGAGCGGGATGCTGCTGATTACCCTGCTCAGCTATCTGATCATTCGCAAACACTATGGCTGGGCGATGGTTGGGTTTACGGTGACGGCGGTATATACCCTGCAGCTGCTGACGCTTAACGGCGAACAGTTTATTATCGCCCGGCTGATCGACACCCTTATCGGCTGCCTGATTGCCTTCGGCGGGATGGTCTGGCTGTGGCCGCAGTGGCAAAGCGGCCTGCTGAAAAAAAACGCCCACGATGCGCTGGAGGCCGACCAGCAGGCAATTCGCCTGATCCTCAGCGCCGATCCAAAAGCCCCCGCGCTGGCCTATCAACGCATGCGCGTCAACCAGGCGCACAACGCGCTCTACAACTCCCTGAATCAGGCGATGCAGGAGCCCGGGTTTAATACCCACTATCTGGAAGATATGAAGCTGTGGGTAACGCACAGCCAGTTTATCGTCGAACACATCAACGCTATGACCACCCTGGCCCGGGAGCATACGATGCTGACCCCGGATCTTGCCCAGCGCTATCTCGAATCCTGTGAGATTGCGCTGCAGCGCTGCCAGCAGCGGCTGGACAGCGATGGTCCCGGCAGCGCAGGGGATGCCAATATTATGGAGTCGCCGGAAAGCGAGGTGCCGATCGGTCCGTTAAGCACCCTGGAGCAGCATCTGCAACGCATTCTGGGCCATCTGAACACCATGCACACCATTTCGTCAGTGGCATGGCGTCAGCGGCCGCACCATGGCATCTGGCTGCGGAAGATCAACCGTTAATCACCTTTGCCACCGCCTGGGCAAAGCGCGCCATCCCCTCGGCAATATCCTGCTCGTCGATGATCAGCGAGGGAACAAAACGCATCACGTCCGGCCCGGCGTTGAGCACCATGACGCCGGCGTCGGCCGCGGCATAGAGGAAATCACGCGCGCGGCCTTTGTGCTGCGGCTTGAGTTCCGCGCCGATCAGCAGGCCCATCCCGCGTATATCACTGAACAGATCAAACTCGGCATCCAGCCGCTGCAGGTGTTTGACGAACAGTTCGCGCTTCGCGCTCACGCCATCCAGCACCGCCGGGGTATTGATCAGATCGAAGGCGGCGTTGGCGACCGCGCAGGCCAGCGGGTTGCCGCCGTAGGTTGAGCCATGGGAGCCCGCATGGAAGGCGCTGGCGATCTCGTGGGTGGTCAGCATGGCGCTGACCGGGAAGCCGCCGCCCAGCGCTTTGGCGCTGGTCAGAATATCCGGGGTCACGCCGTAGTGCATATAGGCGAACAGCGATCCGGTACGCCCCATACCACACTGTACTTCATCAAAGACGAGCAGCGCCTGGTGCTGATCGCACAGCTCGCGCAGTCCCTGCAGGAAAGCCGGCGTGGCCGCCGTCACACCGCCTTCGCCCTGAATCGGCTCCACCACCACCGCGCAGGTGTGGTCATCCATCACCGCTTTTACCGCCTGCAGATCGTTGAAGGGAACATGGACAATATCCGCCGGTTTTGGGCCGAAACCATCGGAATACTTCGGCTGACCGCCGACGGAAACGGTAAACAGGGAGCGGCCATGAAAGGCATTATGGAAGGCGATGATTTTGGTTTTATACGGGCTATGGCGGGTCACCGCATAGTGACGCGCCAGCTTAAAGGCCGTTTCATTGGCTTCGGTGCCGGAGTTCATAAACACCACGCGCTCGGCGAAGGTAGCCTCGACAAGTTTACGTCCCAGACGCAGCGCCGGCTCATTGGTAAAGACGTTGCTGGTGTGCCACAGCGTTTCGCCCTGCTGATGCAGCGCCGCCACCAGCGCCGGATGGCAATGGCCAAGCGCCGTCACCGCGATACCGCCGGCGAAATCGATATACTCTTTCCCCTGCTGATCCCAGACGCGGCTGCCTTTCCCCTTCACCGGGATGAATTCTGCCGGTGCATAAATTGGCAAAATAACTTCATCGAATGTGGCGCGGGTGATTGCCGGTTGTTCAGTTGCCATGTCTTGCCCATCCCTCTTCGTTACGCAGATGCGATTATGATAATCTAATCACAAAATATGCATAAAAAATCAGTCAATAGCAACTGAAAATCACCGTTTCAAAAAGTTGGCCAGCAATTGATGGCCCTGCTCGCTGAGGATGCTTTCCGGATGAAACTGCACGCCCTCGAGATCCCATTCGCGGTGACGGATCCCCATAATCTCACCGCTGGCGCTGCGGGCAGTGACGTTAAACTCGGACGGGAGCGTCGGCGGGTCAATCACCAGCGAGTGATAGCGGGTCACCGTCAGGGGATTATTCAGCCCCTGAAACACCCCTTCGCCGTTATGCTCGATAAGCGAGGTTTTGCCATGCATCACCTGGGCCGCCCGCACGATAGTCGCGCCAAACGCCTGGGCGATCGCCTGATGCCCGAGACAGACGCCCAGCAGCGGCGTTTTTCCGGCATAGTGGCGGATAACCGCGAGGGAAATCCCCGCCTCATCCGGCGTGCAGGGGCCTGGCGAGATCACGATTTTCTCCGGCGCCAGCGCCGCTATCTCCTCCAGCGTCAACGCATCGTTGCGCCTGACCAGTACTTCCCCCCCCAGTTCGCAGAAGTACTGATACAGATTCCAGGTGAAAGAGTCATAGTTATCGATAAGCAGGATCATAGCGGCTCCGGAACAATCAAAACCGGGCTATTCTACTCAGATTCCCGCGCTTCGCTTACCACTTTGCGAAAGATCGCCACCAGCGGGGCCAGATCGCCCATCGCGCTCTGCTGGCAGGCCGCACTCCAGCCGGCGGGGTCAACGTCACGCCAGTTAAGAAGGTAGCCGGCATGTATCGCCAGCTGTTCAAAGAAAATGCGCTGGGTCAGGCCATTGCCAAGACGAAAAGGGTGCAGCACATTAATTTCACCATAGAACCAGCTCAGGCGTTCGATGAAGGTATCGCGCGGCAGGCCACTGAGATAATCCTCCTGCTCAAGGGCCTGCATCAGGGCATTCCCCTCCTCCTCGATCCGGGCAAAGTGGCAGAACGGCGTATCGCCCAGGTAGAGGTTCACTTCACGCAAGCGGCCCGCCCAGTCAAACAGATCCTGATACAACTGGTGATGAATAGCGCACAGATAGGGTAAGCCGCGCACCCGCGGGCCCAGCGGCAGAGTGGCCGCCCGCAGCGCTGTCATCTCAAAGGCGGCCTGCTGCAGATTTTTAGCCTGGCGGATGCCGAGACGGTTGCGCAGCACGTTCAGCGCCGGATAGAGATAAGGATCGCGTTCATCGCCGAATTTATCGCTCATACTCCCTCCGCAACGTCGCCAGACGCGCCAGCGCCTCTTCGGCAGTCAGCGTAACCAGCGGCACCGTCACGCCTTCAAGGCGACGGCTGGCCTGAAAATTGGTATTGCGTGTCTGTTCCCAGAGTCGGGATTTTTGCTTATCGGTGAGTGGACGCATCGTCGCCCCCCTTATCGTCCCCTGTGTGCCACAAGTATAAGCAGCAATTTAAGGTTATGCCGGGAGGCGACCGGGCGCGGCGATAGACCACCGCGCCGCGGGAGGATTAGGGCAGCACTTTCGCAGAGAGGATAACGACCGGTTTGGTCGGCACATTCTGGTACGGACCAACGTTATGGGTCTGGACCTGGGAGATCTTATCCGCAACATCCATCCCCTTCACCACTTTGCCGAATACCGCATAGCCAAAGTCGCGCTGGCCATGGTCGAGGAAGGCGTTATCCGCCACGTTGATGAAGAACTGACTGGTGGCGCTATCCTGATCGGCGGTACGCGCCATCGCGATGGTGCCGCGGGTGTTGCGCAGGCCGTTGTCTGCTTCATTCTTGATCGGCGGGTTAGGCTGCTTCTGCTGCATCTGTTCGTTAAAGCCGCCGCCCTGCACCATGAATCCCGGGATCACGCGGTGAAAGGTGGTGTTGTTGTAGAAGCCGCTGTTGACGTACTTCAGGAAGTTATCCACGGAAATCGGGGCTTTCTGGCTGTTTAACTCAAGCTCAATGTTACCTGCCGAAGTGGTCAGCAGCACATGCGGATCGCCCTTTGCCGCCATGGCCGGGGAGAACGCTGAAATAGCGAAAACGGCAGCCATCGCCGCCAGTGTTGATTTGAGCATGGAAATTCCTTAACGGAGCAGAATAAAAGCGAGTGCCTTGATTCTAAAGAGCCTTTGCATCCTGGGCCAGCCTTTTACCAAATTTTACTTAGCTGTAATAATTGTAACCGCGCAAACGATCTCCTTTGCAGCGAACAAGCGTGATTCAGATCACATTAAAACATGCAAAAGATAACTCATTTCACAATAAACATTTAATTACATCACCTGAACGAATAAAATCTGTCCGCCCGGCGCAGCGTCAACGCGCTTTACCTTTCTATTCACAGGCCAGTCATGACTAACAGCAACCGTATTAAGCTCACATGGATCAGCTTCTTCTCCTACGCCCTGACCGGCGCGTTGGTGATCGTCACCGGGATGGTGATGGGTAACATTGCGGATTATTTCCATCTGCCCGTTTCCAGTATGAGCAACACCTTTACCTTTCTGAACGCCGGTATTCTTATCTCCATCTTCCTCAATGCCTGGCTGATGGAAATCGTGCCGCTGAAAACTCAGCTGCGCTTTGGCTTTATTTTGATGGTGCTGGCGGTGGCCGGCCTGATGCTCAGCCACAGCCTGGCGCTGTTCTCCGCGTCAATGTTCGTTCTTGGCCTGGTGAGCGGGATCACCATGTCGATCGGGACCTTCCTGATCACCCATATGTATGAAGGCCGTCAGCGCGGGGCGCGTCTGCTGTTTACCGACTCCTTCTTTAGCATGGCGGGCATGATTTTCCCGATGGTCGCCGCCGTCCTGCTGGCGCGCAGCATCGAGTGGTACTGGGTCTACGCCTGTATTGGTCTGGTGTATGTCGCTATTTTCGTCCTGACTTTCGGCTGTGATTTCCCGGTGCTGGGCAAAAAAGCCCAGAGTGAAAACAGCCAGCCGGTGGTGAAAGAGAAGTGGGGCATCGGCGTGCTGTTCCTCTCCGTTGCGGCGCTGTGCTACATCCTCGGTCAGCTGGGCTTTATCTCCTGGGTACCGGAATATGCGAAGAGCCTGGGCATGAGCCTCGGCGACGCCGGTAAACTGGTGAGCGATTTCTGGATGTCCTACATGATCGGCATGTGGTCGTTCAGCTTCATCCTGCGCTTCTTCGACCTGCAGCGTATCTTAACCGTCCTCGCCGGGCTCGCGACGGTGCTGATGTACCTGTTTATCAATGGTTCGTCGGAGCATATGCCGTGGTTTATTCTGACCCTGGGCTTCTTCTCCAGCGCCATTTACACCTCGATCATTACGCTCGGTTCGCAGCAGACGCGGGTCGCTTCGCCGAAGCTGGTGAACTTTATCCTCACCTGCGGCACCATCGGCACCATGCTCACTTTCGTGGTCACCGGCCCGATTGTGGCGGCCAGCGGTCCCCTGGCCGCGCTGCACACCGCTAACGGCCTCTATGCCGTGGTATTCGTAATGTGCTTTATCCTCGGCTTCGTCTCCCGTCATCGCCAGAACAACGCTCAGGCGGCGTCTCACTAAGCCTTCGGCCCCTTTGCATCCGCAAGGGGGCTGTTCCTCATAAAAGAAAGCTCCTCGCCACCGCGGTCAGTTTGGATCCAGCTTTGCGCCGGCTGGGTGGTCGCGATCACCCTTCCCTGGCGAATTGACCAGCGCACCGGCACCTGGCAGCGGACGGCCTCAAAGCCATTCTCCGCCGGGAGAATGATCAGGTTAGCCGGGTTGCCGCTGACAATGCCGTAATCCTCGAGGCCAAACGTGCGGGCGCTGTTGTCGGTGATAAGCTGCAGGCCGTCGTTGATCTGCTGGTAGCCCATCAGCTGGCAAACATGGAGCCCCATATGCAGGACCTGCAGCATATTGCCGGTCCCCAGCGGGTACCACGGGTCAAAGACGTCATCATGACCAAAGCAAACGTTGATCCCCGCCGCCAACAGCTCCTTCACCCGGGTAATGCCCCGTCGCTTCGGGTAGTCGTCAAACCGGCCCTGCAGATGAATATTCACCAGCGGATTGGCGACAAAGTTGATGCCGGAGAGCTTAAGCAAGCGGAACAGACGCGAGGTATAAGCGCCATTATAGGAGTGCATAGCGGTGGTATGGCTGGCCGTTACCCGCGGCCCTATCCCCGCTTTCAGCGCCAGCGCGGCAACGGTTTCAACAAAGCGCGACTGCTCATCGTCAATTTCATCGCAGTGAATATCCAGTGGGCGGTCATATTGCTGCGCCAGACGGAAGGCGATATGCAGCGATTCCACACCATATTCACGGGTGAACTCAAAATGCGGGATCGCCCCGACGACGTCCGCCCCCAGCTTGAGGGCCTCCTCCAGCAGCGCCTCGCCGTTGGGGTAAGAGAGGATCCCCTCCTGTGGAAAAGCGACAATCTGTAACTCGACCCATGGCGCCACCTCCTGTTTGACCTCCAGCATCGCCTTCAGCGCCGTTAACGTGGGATCGGAAACATCGACATGAGTGCGGACAAACTGCACGCCATTGGCGATCTGCCACTTCAGGGTTTTCCACGCCCGGGCTTTGACGTCCTCATGGCTGAGCAGCGCTTTCCGCTCCGCCCAGCGCTCAATCCCCTCGAACAGAGTACCGGACTGATTCCAGTTCGGCTCGCCGGCCGTCTGGGTGGTATCCAGATGGATATGCGGCTCGATAAAAGGCGGGATCGCTAGCCCGCCGCGAGCGTTCAATACCTCGTAGCTTTCATCGTGCGCCTCCCCCATCGGCGTGATCTCGCCAAAGCGGCCCTTATCAATGGCTATTTGCCACAGGCCGTCGCGGTCTGCCAGGCGTACGTTCTGAATCAACCAAAGCGGCGCTGCTGTCATATCACCCTCTCTATTCAATACGGCTTGTTTTCTATCTAACCCCAATCGCGGCTTACCCAATTCTTGTACACAGAATCAGCAAAAAGGAAAAGTCAGCGTTTTCCATGACTTATAAAAATACTGACAAATCAAACGCATACCCATTAAGTGGTAGGTGAAGTTGTCATTGATTTGCATCAATAAGCCTGATGGCTGAATCGTTAAGGTAGGCGGTAATAGAAAAGAAATCGAGGCAAAAATGAGCAAAGTCAGAATCGCTATTATCGGTAACGGCATGGTTGGCCATCGCTTTATCGAAGAGCTTCTCGATAAGGCGCCTGCCGGACAGTTCGACATTACCGTGTTCTGTGAAGAACCGCGTATCGCCTACGACCGCGTCCACCTGTCGTCTTATTTCTCCCATCACACTGCGGAAGAACTGTCGCTGGTACGCGAAGGTTTCTATGAGAAACACGGCGTCAAGGTGCTGGTCGGCGAACGGGCGATCACCATCAACCGCCAGGAGAAAGTGATCCACTCCAGCGCCGGGCGTACCGTGTTCTACGACAAGCTGATTATGGCGA
>NZ_GL882741.1:51682-60316 GCF_000195655.1 Klebsiella sp. MS 92-3 | reverse complement strand
CCGGTGCCTTACCGCTTGGCGATACCCCAACAAATTGTTTGCGGATTTATCGATGCGTATCGATACGTCCAGAATTTGGTGGCTACGACGGGATTCGAACCTGTGACCCCATCATTATGAGTGATGTGCTCTAACCAGCTGAGCTACGTAGCCTAATTGTCTTGCTGCTTCTTCGATGGCTGGGGTACCTGGATTCGAACCAGGGAATGCCGGTATCAAAAACCGGTGCCTTACCGCTTGGCGATACCCCAATACCGTCGCGGTGAACCGCAAATATCGAAGAAATATGGCTGGGGTACCTGGATTCGAACCAGGGAATGCCGGTATCAAAAACCGGTGCCTTACCGCTTGGCGATACCCCATCCGTACAACGCTAACTGGTGAATGGTGCGGGAGGCGAGACTTGAACTCGCACACCTTGCGGCGCCAGAACCTAAATCTGGTGCGTCTACCAATTTCGCCACTCCCGCAAAAAAGATGGTGGCTACGACGGGATTCGAACCTGTGACCCCATCATTATGAGTGATGTGCTCTAACCAGCTGAGCTACGTAGCCATCTTTTTTTCGCGTAACCTTATCGGCGTTGCGGGGCGCATTATGCGTATTGGGCCTGCGAGCGTCAACCTCTTTTTCAAGGAAAATCGTTGTAATGTGACTGTTTGGTTAGGTTGCGAACAGCTCGCTGGAATATTCGGCAATTATTGGTTATTTATCGTTTTTCAGCGGTATAAATCCGGCAAAAAGAAAACGGACCCCGGAGGGTCCGTTTTGCGTTTCACCGCCCGTCTGGGCTTATTTGTAGGCCGACTGGTGGACACCGACCGCGCGGCCTGATGGATCGTTCATGGTTTTGAACGCTTCATCCCACTCAATGGCTTTCGCTGAAGAGCAGGCCACCGACGGACCGCCAGGGACGCACTCCGCCGCGCTCGGCAGCGGGAACAGCTCTTCGAAGATCTCGCGGTACAGATAGCCTTCTTTGGAGGTCGGCGTGTTGTACGGGAAGCGGAAGCTTGCGGTTTCCAGTTGCTGGTCGCTGATCTGTTTGGCGGCCACTTCTTTCAGGGTATCGATCCAGCTGTAGCCGACGCCGTCAGAGAACTGCTCCTTCTGGCGCCAGGCGACGCTGGCCGGCAGGTAGGATTCAAAGCATTCGCGCAGAATGTGTTTTTCCATTTTGCCGTTGCCGCACATCTTATCCTGCGGGTTAATGCGCATCGCGACGTCGAGGAACTTCTTGTCGAGGAACGGCACGCGGGCCTCCACGCCCCAGGCGGACATCGCTTTGTTGGCGCGGGCGCAGTCAAACATATGCAGCGCCTGCAGCTTACGCACCGTCTCTTCGTGCAGTTCTTTGGCGTTCGGCGCCTTATGGAAGTAGAGGTAGCCGCCGAACACTTCGTCCGAACCTTCGCCGGAAAGCACCATTTTGATGCCCATGGCTTTAATTTTCCGCGACATCAGGTACATCGGCGTCGAGGCGCGAATAGTGGTCACATCGTAGGTTTCGATGTGATAGATAACGTCGCGGATGGCATCCAGCCCTTCCTGGACGGTAAAGTGAATTTCGTGGTGCACGGTGCCGAGGTGGTTGGCCACCTCCTGCGCCGCTTTCAGGTCAGGAGAGCCTTCCAGACCGACCGCGAAAGAGTGCAGCTGCGGCCACCAGGCTTCGCTACGCTCCTGATCTTCGACGCGACGGGCGGCGAATTTCTTGGTGATAGCCGAGATGACCGATGAATCAAGACCGCCGGAGAGCAGCACGCCGTAAGGCACGTCGGACATCAGGTGGCTTTTCACCGACTCTTCCAGCGCCTGGCGCAGCTCGTTCTTATCGGTAACGTTGTCTTTCACCGCGTCGTAATCAAACCAGTCGCGCTGATAGTACTGGCGAATTTCGCCGTCTTTGCTCCACAGGTAGCTGCCCGCCGGGAACTCTTTAATGGTGCGGCATACCGGCACCAGCGCTTTCATTTCGGAGGCGACATAGAAGTTGCCGTGTTCGTCATGGCCCATATACAGCGGGATAATGCCGATATGGTCGCGGCCGATTAAGTACGCGTCTTTTTCGCTGTCGTACAGGGCGAAGGCGAACATTCCCTGCAGATCGTCGAGGAACTCCGGGCCTTTTTCCTGATACAGCGCGAGGATCACTTCGCAGTCGGAACCGGTCTGGAACTGGTAGCGATCGCCATACTCCGCGCGCAGCGCCTGGTGGTTGTAGATCTCGCCGTTAACGGCCAGCGCATGGGTTTTTTCGGCGTTGTACAGCGGCTGGGCCCCGGCGTTGACGTCGACAATCGACAGGCGCTCGTGCGCCAGAATCGCTTTGTCGCTGGCATATACGCCAGACCAGTCCGGACCGCGGTGGCGCATCAGGCGGGAAAGCTCCAGCGCCTTTTTACGCAGCTCGCCTGCGTCAGTTTTAATATCCAGTACGCCAAAAATAGAACACATAGCCTTCTCCATTACCCTGTCGTGTTTGATGTTGTGCTGGCTTCGTCTCGTGGCGAAGCCTGAGTGCGTGCTTAAGAAAATGCCGTAAAGGGGGAGCAGGCGCAAGGGTTTTGCGGCCGGAAAAAGAAAAAACGCAACCGTGATTGTTGAACAGTGAAAAAAGAGTATCTTTTGAACGGCTTTATTGAGGAATTCGTATTTATAGGCCGTTTTTATTAGATGGAGTAATTCTGATGGGCGCTAGAAATGAAAAACCACGTCCTGCGACGTGGTTGGCATCAGAAAATATCGATTTCCGCGACGGAAGGGTAAATCCACGACGGGCGGAACGGCATGCTGTCGATATCGTCGAGGGTGGAGACGCCGGAGAGCACCAGAATAGTCTCCAGCCCCGCCTGGAAACCGGCCAGTATATCGGTGCGCAGGTTATCGCCGACGATCACCGTCTGCTCGGAGTGAGCTTGCATTTTATTCAGCGCTGAACGGATGATCCACGGGCTGGGTTTGCCGACGTAAAACGGCTTACGGCCGGAGATCTTCTCGATCCCGGCGCACAGCGCGCCGCAGGCAGGGTAGAAGCCGCGACCGTGCGTATCCGGGTTAGTGGCAATGAAGCGGGCGCCGTTGGCGACGAAGAAGGCGGCCTTATGCATCATTTCCCAGTTAAAGGAGCGAGTTTCCCCGACGATGACAAAATCCGGGTTCACATCGGTAATGGTAAAGCCGGCTTTGTACAGCTCGTGGATCAGCGCCCCTTCTCCCACCACGTAGGCTTTTTTGCCTTCCTGGCGACGCAGAAAATCGGCGGTGGCCATCGCTGAGGTGTAAAAGGCGCTATCCGGAACATCAATTCCAGCGGTGGCGAAACGGTTCGCCAGATCCTGGCCGGTTTGCGACGGGTAGTTGGTCAGCATTACCAGCGGCATGCCTTTATCGAGGATGCGCTTGATAAACTCGGCTGCGCCGGGAACGGCGACGTTATCGTGCATCAGTACGCCGTCAATATCACAAATTATGTTTTGAATGGTCATGGTGGGTCCAGAATCATTAACAAAGACGAAACTATACGCGTCATCGATGAGGTTTCACACCTCTGACGGGCGAGGCCCGCCCGTATCAAGGTGACGCGCTATCAGAAAAGGGGCGATTAGCTCTCAAGCAAACGCTGCAGCAGCGTGCCATTAAGCATGGCGCGTTTGACCAGCGCGAAGGCGCCGATTGCAGAGCGGTGATCGAGGGTGGAGCGCACCACCGGCAGGTTCTTACGAAACGCCTTAAGCGCCTGGGCGTTAATGCAGCCTTCGATGGCCGGAAGAAGGACCTTTTCAGCTTCCACTATTTCGCCGGCGACGACGATTTTTTGTGGGTTGAACAGGTTAATGGCGATGGCGATCGTTTTCCCGAGGTGGCGCCCCACGTACTCAATCACCTCGCAGGCCAGGGCATCGCCCTTGTTGGCCGCTTTGCAGATAGTTTTGATCGTGCAGTCATCCGGCGTCAGACGGCTCTGGTAGCCCTGCTCCAGCAGGTGGCGAACCCGCTGTTCAATGGCGGCATTGGCCGCGACGGTCTCCAGACAGCCGAAGTTGCCGCAGTGGCAGCGTTCGCCCAGCGGGTCGACCTGAATATGGCCAATTTCGCCAACGTTGCCGTTGCGGCCGATAAAAATGCGCCCGTTGGAGATAATCCCCGCCCCGGTACCGCGGTGCACGCGCACCAGAATGGAGTCTTCGCAATCCTGGCTTGCGCCAAAATAGTGCTCGGCCAGCGCCAGGCTGCGGATATCGTGGCCAACAAAGCAGGTAACGTTGAAGCGTTTCTCCAGCGCCCCGACCAGGCCCCAGTTTTCCACCGCAATATGCGGCATATAGCGGATCACGCCGCTTTCCGGGTCGACGAGGCCCGGCAGGATCACTGAGATAGCGATCAGCTCGCGAATTTTGCGCTGACAGTTTTCGATAAAGGTGGCGATGATATTCAGCAGGGCGTGTTCCAGCGTTTCCTGGGTGCGCTCGGGCAGCGGGAAGTGCTCCTCTTCCAGGGTCTTGCTGCTTAAATCATACAGGGTCAGAGTGGCGTCATAGCGGCCAAGCCGCACGCCGATGGCGTTGAAGTTGCGAGTTTCTGCGATGATAGAGATAGCGCGGCGGCCACCGGTGGAGGCCTGCTGATCGACTTCTTTGATCAGGCCGCGCTCAATAAGCTGACGCGTGATTTTGGTCACGCTGGCAGGGGCAAGCTGGCTTTGTTCGGCTATCTGAATGCGCGAGATGGGCCCATGCTGGTCAATCAGGCGGTACACGGCCGCGCTGTTCAGTTGTTTTACGAGGTCAACGTTACCAATTTGAGCTTGTCCGCCTGCTGTCATACTTTTACTTACTCAGTGACGACCTCGTTACCATTAACGATGGTCTTGGTGATTTTATAATCGCGTGTAAAGGCGGTCAGGTTAGCGACCATGCCCGGCGCAATGCTGCCGAGCTGCTTGTCCACGCCGATAGCGCGCGCAGGATAGAGCGTCGCCATGCGCAATACTTCGTCCAGTGCCACGCCGCAATGCTCAACCAGATTACGCACCCCTTCAATCATGGTCAGGGAAGATCCGCTGAGGGTGCCGTTTTCATCTACGCACAGCCCATTGCGGTAGTATATTGTTTTCCCGGCAAAAATGAACTGGTCAATATTCGCCCCCGCCGGCGCGGTGGCGTCGGTGACCAGGCACAGCTTGTCGCCTTTCAGGCGCTTGGCGTTGCGCACGTTGGCGTAATCGACGTGCATCCCGTCGACGATGATACCGCAGTAGACATCCGGCTCGTCAAAAATCGCCCCGGCAAGACCCGGTTCGCGGCCGGTAATGTACGGCATCGCATTATACAGGTGGGTGGCAAAGGTAATGCCCGCGCGGAAGCCGACTTTCGCCTCTTTCAGCGTAGCGTTGGAGTGGCCCGCGGAGACAACGATCCCGGCGGCGACCAGTTTGCGGATCACTTCTGGCTCAACGCGCTCAGGGGCGAGGGTCACTTTGGTGATCACATCGGCGTTGTCGCACAGGAAATCGACCAGCGCCGCGTCCGGTTTACGCACGTAGTCCGGATTGTGGGTGCCTTTCTTAACGATATTCAGCCACGGCCCTTCGAGATGCAGGCCCAGCGCCTGGTTCGGATGTTTTTGCAGATATTCGCGCATCACGCGCACGCCTTGCTTCATCAGATCGTCGCTGGAGGTAATCAGCGTCGGCAGGAAGCTGGTGCAGCCTGAGCGTTCGTTGGCCTTCTGCATGATCTCCAGCGTTTCGACAGTGACCGCCTCTGGGCTGTCGTTAAACTGCACGCCGCCGCAGCCGTTGAGCTGGACGTCGATAAAACCGGGGGCGATTATTGCGCCGTTGACTGAGCGCTGCTCGATGTCAGACGGCAAATCTGCCAGCGGACAAAGACGTTCGATAAAGCCATTAGCGATAACAACCGCATGGTCATCGAGAATTTCATGACCGGTATAAACCCGGCCCTGGGTTAATGCATACATTACGACCCCCGGTATATACGCCTCATCAGGTCAGCGTTCGTTCGTTTGCCGCCGGCATGATGGTGCGTACAAAGAAAAAGATGATCCCGCGCCCGGGCGCGGGGAGGGCTACATTACAGACCTTTAATATTTTCAGCTTCTAATTCGTTGAAATATTTCAGCGTCTTCACTTTCAGCTCCATGGTGGACGGTTCGTCGCAGACGATCACCGCCTTCGGATGCAGCTGCAGACAGGTAATGGTCCACATGTGGTTGACGTTACCTTCTACCGCCGCCTGCAGCGCCAGCGCTTTCTGATGACCCAGCACCAGAATCATCACTTCTTCTGCGTCCAGCAGGGTGCCCACGCCGACGGTCAGCGCATATTTCGGCACCAGATCCACATCGCCGTCGAAGAAGCGGGAGTTCGCTACGCGGGGTTCATGGGTTAGGGTCTTAATACGGGTGCGGGACGCCAGAGAAGAGGCCGGTTCGTTAAACGCGATATGACCATCGTTGCCCACGCCGCCCATGAACAGGTGGATTTTACCGTAGGAACGAATTTTTTCTTCATAGCGACGGCATTCCGCATCAATGTCCGGCGCGTTACCATTCAGCAGGTTGATATTTTCTGCCGGAATATCAACGTGGTCAAAGAAATTACGGTGCATAAAGCTATGATAGCTTTCCGGATGCTCTTTCGGCAGGCCAACGTATTCATCCATGTTAAAGGTGACGACGTGCTTGAAGCTAACCTGGCCTGCTTTATGCATTTCAACCAGCGCCTTGTAGGCGGTCAGCGGGGTACCACCGGTTGGCAGACCCAGGACGAACGGACGGTCCGCGGTTGGTTTAAATGCATTAATGCGGTTAACGATATGGCGGGCAGCCCATTTACCGACCTGCTCAGCGGTTACCAGGGGAATCAGTCTCATTCTTCACCTCTATAGTCAAAGTAGATTCTGGCGGATTGGCGCCAGCACTCTAAGGAGAGTATTGCAGCAACTGCGCCGACCGGGGTCAATCCGTGTTGATTTTTTGAATGATAAAATAAGTTTTCGTTGTTAGCCAGTGCAAGGGAGGAGGGAATACGATATTTGGTGATAATTATCACAAAAAATACCCGTTTAATTTGCGATACGAATTAATTTTTCACACACTTTGCCGGTAAGTGATAAAACCGACCTTGTTACACAATAAAAAAGTGGCTTTGAAATGAGCCTCATCGGGGTCTCATAGGGGGAATAAGATGAATATTTTAGGTTTCTTTCAGCGACTGGGTAGGGCGTTGCAGCTCCCTATCGCAGTGCTGCCGGTCGCGGCATTGCTGCTGCGTTTCGGGCAACCAGACCTGTTGAATGTACCCTTCATCGCGCAAGCGGGTGGGGCGATCTTCGATAATCTGGCGCTGATCTTCGCAATTGGTGTGGCATCAAGCTGGTCCAAGGATAACGCCGGTTCTGCGGCGCTGGCCGGTGCGGTAGGGTATTTCGTGATGACCAAAGCGATGGTCACCATCAACCCGGAAATCAATATGGGCGTGCTGGCCGGTATCATTACCGGTCTGGTGGCAGGGGCGGTATACAACCGCTGGGCCGGCATCAAGCTGCCGGACTTCCTGAGCTTCTTCGGCGGCAAACGCTTCGTGCCGATCGCCACCGGCTTCTTCTGTCTGATCCTCGCGGCGATCTTCGGCTACGTCTGGCCGCCGGTGCAGCACGCTATCCACTCTGGCGGCGAATGGATCGTCTCCGCAGGGGCGCTCGGTTCCGGTATCTTTGGTTTCATCAACCGTCTGCTGATCCCAACCGGTCTGCATCAGGTGCTGAACACCATCGCCTGGTTCCAGATTGGTGAGTTCACTAACGCCGCTGGCGCTGTGTTCCACGGCGACATCAACCGCTTCTACGCCGGCGACGGCACCGCGGGGATGTTCATGTCCGGCTTCTTCCCAATCATGATGTTTGGTCTGCCGGGTGCGGCGCTGGCGAT
The DNA here is from genome assembly GCF_000195655.1 of Klebsiella sp. MS 92-3. Lineage (NCBI taxonomy): Bacteria > Pseudomonadati > Pseudomonadota > Gammaproteobacteria > Enterobacterales > Enterobacteriaceae > Klebsiella > Klebsiella sp. MS 92-3. The sequence goes on along the minus strand of NZ_GL882741.1, from coordinate 52,363 downwards.
GTATCTGGCGGCGCCGAAAGCGCGTCGTCCGATGGTAGGCGGTATGCTGCTGTCCGTGGCCATCACCGCGTTCCTGACCGGGGTAACCGAGCCGCTGGAATTCCTGTTCATGTTCCTGGCTCCGCTGCTGTACCTCCTGCATGCGGTGCTGACCGGTATCAGCCTGTTCATCGCAACGGCGCTCGGGATCCATGCGGGCTTCTCCTTCTCCGCAGGTGCAATTGACTACGTGCTGATGTACAGCCTGCCGGCCGCCAGCAAAAACGTCTGGATGCTGCTGGTGATGGGCGTGGTGTTCTTCTTCGTCTACTTCCTGCTGTTCAGCGCGGTGATCCGCATGTTCAACCTGAAAACGCCGGGTCGTGAAGACAAAGCCGCTGACGTGGTAACGGAAGAAGCCAACAGCAACACTGAAGAGGGGCTGACCCAGCTGGCGACCAGCTATATCGCCGCGGTGGGCGGAACGGACAACCTGAAAGCCATTGACGCCTGTATCACCCGTCTGCGTCTGACCGTGGGCGATTCGGCGAAGGTGAACGACGCCGCCTGTAAACGTCTCGGCGCGTCCGGGGTGGTGAAACTGAATAAGCAAACCATCCAGGTTATCGTCGGTGCGAAAGCAGAGTCTATCGGCGATGAGATGAAAAAAGTGGTTACCCGCGGCCCGGTAGCGGCAGCGGG
>NZ_GL882741.1:46448-51533 GCF_000195655.1 Klebsiella sp. MS 92-3 | reverse complement strand
CTAAGCCGCAGGCGGTAGCGAACGCGAAGACCGTTGAGTCGCTGGTTTCGCCGATTACCGGTGACGTGGTGGCCCTCGAGCAGGTGCCGGACGAAGCCTTCGCCAGCAAAGCCGTTGGCGACGGGATCGCGGTGAAACCGACCAGCAACATCGTGGTGGCCCCGGCCGCCGGTACCGTGGTGAAAATTTTCAACACTAACCACGCGTTCTGCCTCGAAACCAACAACGGTGCGGAAATCGTCGTTCACATGGGTATCGACACCGTGGCGCTGGAGGGCAAGGGCTTCAAACGTCTGGTTGAAGAGGGCACGGACGTGAAGGCGGGTGAGCCGATTCTGGAAATGGATCTGGACTTCCTCAACGCCAACGCGCGCTCAATGATCAGTCCGGTCGTCTGCAGCAACAGCGATGACTACAGCGCGCTGGTGATACTGGCGAGCGGTAAGGTCGTTGCTGGCCAGACGCCGCTGTATGAGATTAAAGGCAAGTAAGGCTCCTGAGTCGAGTTTTTGCCTCAGCGGCGAAGGGAAACCTTCGCCGCTTTTTTTTCCAGCAATCGGCCCCATAATCCTCTTCTGATACCTATTTTACGTAACTAATAGTTGTCACTACGCCCTGCTTGTAAGATCATGTGCCGTTATACGTTGTTTACGCTTTGAGGAACCCGTGATGAGTGAGGCAGAAGCCCGCCCGACTAACTTTATCCGTCAGATTATTGATGAAGATCTGGCTACCGGTAAACATACCACCGTTCACACTCGCTTCCCGCCGGAGCCGAACGGTTATCTGCACATTGGCCATGCAAAATCCATCTGCCTGAACTTCGGCATCGCCCAGGATTATCAGGGCCAATGCAACCTGCGTTTCGATGACACCAACCCGGTGAAAGAAGATATCGAATACGTTGAGTCGATTAAAAACGACGTGCAGTGGTTAGGTTTCCACTGGTCCGGGGACGTATGCTACTCGTCTGATTATTTCGATCAGCTGCATCAGTATGCGGTTGAGCTGATCAACAAAGGTCTGGCCTATGTTGATGAACTCTCTCCTGATGAAATTCGCGAATACCGCGGCACCCTGAAAGCGCCGGGTAAAAACAGCCCGTATCGCGACCGCAGCGTGGAAGAGAACTTGGCGCTGTTTGAAAAAATGCGCAGCGGCGGCTTCGAAGAAGGCAAAGCCTGCCTGCGCGCGAAGATCGATATGGCGTCGCCGTTTATCGTGATGCGCGATCCGGTGCTGTACCGCATTAAGTTCGCTGAGCATCATCAGACTGGCAACAAGTGGTGCATCTACCCGATGTACGACTTCACCCACTGCATCAGCGATGCGCTGGAAGGCATTACCCACTCGCTGTGTACCCTGGAGTTCCAGGACAACCGCCGCCTGTACGATTGGGTGCTGGACAACATCAGCATCCCGGTGCATCCGCGTCAGTACGAATTCTCGCGCCTGAATCTCGAATACACCGTGATGTCCAAGCGTAAGCTGAACCAGCTGGTGACTGAGAAGCACGTGGAAGGCTGGGACGACCCGCGTATGCCGACCATCTCCGGTCTGCGTCGTCGCGGCTACACCGCCGAATCCATCCGTGAGTTCTGCAAGCGCATCGGCGTGACCAAGCAGGACAATACCATCGAGATGGCGTCGCTGGAGTCCTGCATTCGTGAAGATCTGAACGAAAACGCCCCGCGCGCGATGGCGGTGATCGATCCGGTGAAACTGGTTATCGAGAACTATCCGCAGGGCGAAAGCGAAATGGTGGTGATGCCGAACCATCCGAACAAGCCGGAAATGGGCAGTCGTGAAGTGCCGTTCAGCGCCGAAATCTGGATCGATCGCGCGGACTTCCGCGAAGAAGCCAACAAACAGTACAAGCGTCTGGTGCTGGGTAAAGAAGTGCGTCTGCGCAACGCCTACGTCATCAAAGCGGAACGCGTGGAGAAAGATGCCGAAGGCAATATTACCACCATCTTCTGCACCTACGATGCCGACACCCTGAGCAAAGACCCGGCCGACGGCCGCAAGGTCAAAGGCGTGATCCATTGGGTAAGCGCGGCGCATGCGCTGCCGGTAGAGATCCGTCTCTACGATCGTCTGTTCAGCGTGCCAAACCCGGGCGCGGCGGACGATTTCCTCGCGGTAATCAACCCGGAATCGCTGGTGATCAAACAGGGGTACGCGGAGCCGAGCCTGGCGCAGGCCGAAGCCGGCAAAGCTTACCAGTTTGAGCGTGAAGGCTATTTCTGCCTCGACAGCCGCTATGCAACCGCAACCAGTCTGGTGTTCAACCGCACCGTCGGGCTGCGTGATACCTGGGCGAAAGCGGGCGAATAACATTTCTTTTCTGTCAAAGCGTCGCTCCCAGCGGCGCTTTTTTTGTTTCAGAATCAGCTAATTAAACTTTTCATTTTCGCGATGCGAATTAATTCTGTTTCTGCGCGGTAATAAATAGCGCTTCTGATGTTTCCTGTCACATACAAAAAACCAATGTAATCGCTTTCAATGATTGCGTTTTTCCCTGATTTTGCAATGACTTCCATAACAAAATCATCAGAGATAAGACTGTAACAAAACGACATAAAATATGTGCGCTTTGTCATAATCTTAAGCTTTGCCTCACGAAAAACATTGATAATTCGCGTCACGAAAAATAGTCTATCTACAGTGGTTTCGCGGTCTTTTTTACCGCCCCACATTTTGCAGTTTTATTTATTTTTTAGCGATTGACCGCTGGTCTTCGCCTTTTAAAACGTCAAAGAGGATATGCACATGCGTACGTTTAGTGGCAAACGTAGTACGCTGGCGCTGGCTATTGCCGCCGTCACCGCGATGTCGGGCTGGGTTGTGGCTCCACAAGCCAGCGCAGCAGGCTTTATCGATGATTCAACCTTAACCGGCGGTATCTATTACTGGCAGCGTGAGCGTGACCGTAAAGATGTGACCGACGGCGACAAATACAAAACCAACCTTTCCCACTCCACCTGGAACGCCAACCTGGACTTCCAGTCCGGCTATGCCGCCGATATGTTTGGCCTTGATATTGCCGCGTTTACCGCGATTGAAATGGCGGAGAACGGCGATAGCGGCCACCCGAACGAAATTGCCTTCTCGTCACGTAACAAAGCCTATGACGAAGACTATTCCGGCGATAAGAGCGGCATCAGCCTGTATAAAGCCGCAGCGAAATTCAAATATGGTCCGGCGTGGGCACGTGCGGGCTATATCCAGCCAACCGGCCAGACTCTGCTGGCCCCGCACTGGAGTTTTATGCCAGGTACCTATCAGGGGGCGGAGGCCGGGGCTAACTTCGACTATGGCACGGCGGGCGCGTTAAGTTTCTCCTATATGTGGACGAACGAGTATAAAGCGCCATGGCATATCGAGATGGACGATTTCTATCAGAACGATAAGAAGACCAAAGTCGATTATCTCCACTCCGTCGGCGCTAAATATGATTTCAAAAATGACCTGGTGCTGGAGGCGGCATTTGGTCAGGCTCAGGGCTATATCGATCAGTACTTTGCTAAAGCCAGCTACAAGTTTGACGTCGCCGGCGCGCCGCTGAGCACCAGCTACCAGTTCTACGGCACCCGCGATAAGGTCAGCAACGGCGGGGTCAACGACATCTATGATGGCACCGCATGGCTGCAGGCGTTAACCTTTGGTTATAAGGTGGCGGATGTCCTGGATCTGCGTCTCGAGGGAACCTGGGTGAAGGCTGATGGCCAGCAGGGCTACTTCCTGCAGCGTATGACCCCGACCTACGCCTCTTCCAATGGTCGTCTCGATATCTGGTGGGATAACCGCTCCGACTTTAACGCCAATGGCGAAAAAGCGGTCTTCTTTGGCGCGATGTATGACATGAAAAACTGGGATATGCCGGGCTGGGCGTTCGGCGCGTCTTATGTCTACGCCTGGGATGCGAAGCCGGGCCGAATGTCCTCTCCGGATGCGTACTATGACCCTGACTATCGCCTGAAAGAGTCGGCCTATAGCCTGGATGCAATGTATACCGTACAGGAAGGGCGGGCGAAGGGCACCCTGTTCAAACTGCACTTTACCCAATACGACAACCATTCCGATATTCCGAGCTGGAGCGGCGGCTACGGCAACATCTTCCAGGATGAGCGCGACGTGAAGTTCATGGTTATCGCCCCGTTCACTATTTTCTGATGCCTGCGCGGCGGGCGTGAGCCTGCCGCACCTCTGGGAGAACGACAATGAAAAAAATGCTGCTTATTGCCATGATGGCAGCGGGCCTGGTGGCCTGCACCACGTCGCCGGCGCCGAAAGAAGACACCAAACTGAAAGATGCCTATAGCGCCTGTATTAATACGGCGGAAGGGAATCCGGACAAGATTGAAGCCTGCCAGAGCGTACTGAATGTGCTGAAAAAGGATAAACAGCACCAGCAGTTCGCCAACCAGGAGAGCGTTCGCGTCCTGGATTACCAACAGTGTATTCAGGCCACCCGCACCGGCAACGATCAGGCGGTGAAAGCGCGCTGCGATCAGATCTGGAAGGAGATCCGCAGCAATAATACGACCCATTAAATCAGACGGCAGCGGTAAACGGGCGGGGCATACCTCCGCCCGTTTGTTTTTTTAGCGCTGACTCTCCGCCGGCTGATAGCCGCGGCTCAGCCGCACGAACAACAGGACGGTGGCGACGAACCCGCATAGCGCGGCGCACATTAGCCACCAGCCCGGCGTGCTTTTATCGCCGGTGAGCTCGACCAGGGCTGTGGAAATAGCTGGCGTCAGTCCGCCGAAGATCGTGGTGGCAAGGCTGAAGGCCAGCGAAAAGCCCACGGTGCGGACGTATACCGGCATCACTTCGGTAAGCGCCGCGACCATCGCGCCGTTATACATGTCAAAGAAGAACGAGAACCATACCAGGACCAGCGTCATACGGGTGAAATCGGGCGCGACGGTGAGCCAGTGCATCACCGGCCAGGTGGTGAGCAGCGCCAGCACGGTAATGCCCATCAGCACCGGACGACGACCGATCCGGTCAGAGATCGCCCCGCTGGCGAAGTTCCATATCAACTCTCCGGACAAAGCGGGGACGAGGAAAGTCACC
>NZ_GL882741.1:33547-46316 GCF_000195655.1 Klebsiella sp. MS 92-3 | reverse complement strand
AAAAAGCCAACCGGCAGGTTGGCTTTTCAGTCTCAGCGAAACGGGGAATTATTTTTCCACCGCGTCGTGGGCGTGTTCGTCCTCGCGGCAATCCCCTTCCGCACAGTGACCGTACAGATACAGACTGTGGTTGGTCAGGCGGATGCCGTGGCGGGAGGCAATTTCACGCTGGCGTAATTCGATCGAGTCGTCGCTGAATTCGATCACTTTGCCGCAGTCGAGGCAGATCAGGTGATCGTGGTGATGCTGCTGGGTCAGTTCGAAAACGGATTTTCCGCCTTCGAAATTATGACGAGTCACGATGCCGGCGTCATCAAACTGGTTGAGGACGCGGTAAACGGTCGCCAGACCGATCTCTTCGCCCATGTCGATCAGGCGTTTATATAAGTCTTCCGCACTGACATGATGGTTATCCGGTTCCTGCAGCACTTCAAGGATTTTTAGTCTAGGAAGTGTGACTTTCAGGCCAGCCTTCTTTAATGCGGTATTGTTGTCAGTCATGCGGAATCTGTCCTGTTGCTAAACGATCTACTTCCTTCAACGGAAGTCATACAGAAATTAACCCGACGTAATGCGTCTCATTATAGAACTGCCACTGGTAAATGAAAACTGCAAGCATCAGGCCTGGTTTGCTGTCAAAAACGAGGCACCAGCTACAAACTGCGTCACGTGCCTCGTAGAATCAGAGGACATTGTACAGATATGTGATTAAAAGTTAAAAACTTGTAGCTATTAGTTTGATTGCTTTTGTCTATTAATGCGGCGCAACTCAATGATTGCGCCGCTTAATCATCAGGCGTTTTTGATTTCTTCGAGGTGCAGCTCTTCGGCAACCTGTTTCACCCATTTCTCAACGCGCTCGTTGGTCAGCTCCGGCTGGCGGTCTTCATCGATGGCGAGGCCGACGAAGTGGTCGTCATCCGCCAGGCCTTTGGAAGCTTCAAAATGATACCCCGCCGTTGGCCAGTGACCGACGATGGTCGCGCCGCGCGGCTCAATGATGTCGCGGATGGTGCCCAGCGCGTCGCAGAAGTATTCTGCGTAATCTTCCTGGTCGCCGCAGCCGAACAGCGCCACCAGTTTGCCATTGAAGTCGATCTCTTCCAGCGTCGGGAAGAAGTCATCCCAGTCACACTGCGCTTCACCGTAGTACCAGGTCGGGATACCGAGCAGCAGGATGTCGTGGGCTTCCAGGTCTTCTTTGCTGCTTTTGGCAATGTCGTGAACATCAGCAACATCTTTACCAAGCTGCTTTTGAATCATTTTTGCAATATTTTCGGTGTTGCCGGTGTCGCTGCCAAAAAAGATGCCGATGATTGCCATGAGTAAAATAACCTCTTGAAACTTAAATGATGTGGTAGGGACGCAATGCCCATAGATAACGGCAATCATAGCAGAACAGGCAAGGGCGCGGAAACAGCAATCACGCCCGACTGCACACTCTGCTACATGAATGCGGGTTTTTCGCGGAAAGTTAGACTTTTCCCTGGCTGCGCAGGGCGGTTAACTGGGTCATCAGCATCTCTTCAATGAGATCGCTGCGGCTCATATTACGCGCTTCCGCCAGCTCGTTGAGCGCATCGACCGCATCGGCGTTGAGTTTTAACTCCACGCGCTTCAGCCCGCGAACCTTATCGCGTTTCAGCTGGTTACGTTTGTTGATGCGCAGTTGTTCATCGCGCGACAGCGGATTGGTTTTCGGTCTTCCCGGGCGACGCTCGTTTGCGAACAAATCTAATGTCGTACGGTCCGTTTGTTCTTTTGCCATGATTCTGAGTGACTTCGGGGAAACAAGCTGCCGGGCTCTAGCCGGCGCAGATAGCGCGCCATCATACATCAGGCGAACGGCTGCGCCAACGACCGCGGGCATTCTGCGGCGCGGTCGGGCATATTTTAGCCAATCAGGCGGCGATGCTCGTCAGATAGCGGCGGATGGCGCGTAACACCGCCTCGGGTTTCTCGGCATGGACCCAGTGTCCGGCGCCGGCGATGACGTGGGCCCGGGCCTGCGGGAACTGGGCCAGCAGCGCGTCGCGGTAGGCGTCGGTCACATAGGGCGAGTTGCCGCCGGGAATAAACTGCGTCGGGTGCGGCCAGGCCGGGATGGTTTCCCAGCCGACGATATGCGGATACTGGTCCCACAGCACCGGCACGTTGAAGCGCCAGTCGCCGTCGACGAATGATTTCAGCAGGAACTGAATCACGCCTTCTTCCTGCAGGTGCTCGCGCATCACCTGCGCCGCCTGCTGGCGGGTGCTGGCGGCGGATTCGCTGACGGCGCGGATAGCGGCGAAAATCTCATCATGGCGGCGAACGTGATAATCCACCGGCGCGATATCGATCGCCACCAGACCGCTGATGCGTTCAGGCGCCAGGGCGGTAAGCGCCATTACCGCTTTCCCGCCCATCGAATGGCCGATAAAGGTGGCGCGCTCGATCTGGTGCGCGTCGAGCGTATCAAGCAGATCCTGCGCCATGGCGGGGTAGGTCATCTCTGGCGACCGCGGCGACAAACCGTGGTTGCGCATATCGACCTGCACAATATCGTGGTCGGCGATCAGGTCGCGGGCGAGGATGCCCAGGTTGTCCAGGCTGCCAAACAGACCGTGGACCAGCACGATCGGGGAGTGGTTGTGCGGATTCTGTGCAGATTGCGCTCGGCTATTTAATTTCATGGCAAAGTTCTTTTTTTCGCTCCGTCGGGTTAGGGTATTATGTTGGACATTCTGCCATCCGGCTGCAAGACCCAGAAGTTTTCTGAGTTTTACCGCCATCCTGGTTTGACGCTATCCGCGGTTGGGATTTGTACTTATAATCCCAACGATTTGTATTCAGAAAAGATATCGCACTGGATTAAGATGAAAACAATTGAAGTTGATGATGAACTCTATCGCTATATTGCCAGCCACACTCTGCATATCGGCGAGAGCGCATCCGACATTTTACGGCGTATGCTGAAATTTTCCGCCGTTTCCCAACCGGCTACACCGGTCAGCAAAGCCGCGCCGACGCTGGCGCCAGCGCCTGTCGCTGAGGTGAAACCCGCTAACCCGGTGAAAGATAAAGTCCGCGCCATGCGCGAGATGCTGTTATCTGATGAATACGCCGAGCAGAAGCGCGCGGTGAACCGTTTTATGCTGGTGTTGACGACCCTCTACTCCCTGGACAGTAAAGCATTTGCCGAGGCCACCGAGTCTCTGCACGGCCGCACGCGCGTTTACTTCGCGGAAGATGCGCGTACGCTGCTGAAAAGCGGTAATCAGACCAAACCGAAACAGGTTCCTGGTACACCGTGGTGGGTGATCACCAATACCAATACCGGCCGTAAATGCAGCATGATTGAGCACATCATGCAGTCGATGCAGTTCCCTGCGGAGCTGATTGAAAAGGTTTGCGGCACGATCTAGCTTTTTAACATTTGCACCAGAAGGATCAGGCAATGGCAATCGATAAACGTGCGGGGCAGCCTGCGCAACAGAGTGATTTGATTAACGTCGCCCAACTGACTGCTCAGTACTACGTGCTGAAGCCTGAAGTCGGTAATGCGGAGCATGCGGTAAAATTCGGCACCTCTGGCCATCGCGGTAGCGCGGCGCGCCACAACTTCAACGAACCGCATATCCTGGCCATCGCCCAGGCCATTGCGGAAGATCGTGCGAAAAACGGGATCACCGGTCCGTGCTATGTCGGCAAAGATACCCACGCCCTCTCCGAGCCGGCGTTTATTTCGGTGCTGGAAGTGTTAACCGCCAACGGCGTCGACGTGATCGTGCAGGAAAACAACGGCTTCACCCCGACGCCGGCGGTCTCCAACGCGATTCTGGTGCATAACAAAAAAGGCGGTCCGCTGGCGGACGGCATTGTGATCACCCCGTCACACAACCCGCCGGAAGATGGTGGTATCAAGTACAATCCGCCAAACGGCGGCCCGGCTGATACCAACGTCACCAAAGTGGTGGAAAACCGCGCCAACGAACTGCTGGCCGCGGGCCTGCAGGGCGTGAAACGCATTTCTCTGGACGCGGCGCTGGCTTCTGGCCACGTTAAAGAACAGGATCTGGTGCAGCCGTTCATTGAGGGGCTGGCGGATATCGTCGATATGGCCGCAATCCAGAAAGCCGGCCTGACGCTGGGCGTCGATCCGCTGGGCGGGTCCGGTATCGAATACTGGAAGCGCATTGGCGAGCACTACAAGCTCAATCTGACCATTGTTAACGATCAGGTGGATCAGACCTTCCGCTTTATGCACCTCGATAAAGACGGCGCCATCCGCATGGATTGCTCCTCAGAGTGTGCGATGGCCGGCCTGCTGGCGCTGCGCGATAAGTTCGATCTGGCGTTTGCTAACGACCCGGATTACGACCGCCACGGGATTGTCACCCCGGCGGGGTTGATGAACCCGAACCACTACCTGGCGGTAGCGATCAACTACCTGTTCCAGCATCGTCCGCAGTGGGGCAAAGAGGTGGCGGTGGGTAAAACGCTGGTCTCCTCCGCGATGATTGACCGCGTGGTGAACGATCTGGGCCGCAAGCTGGTGGAAGTGCCGGTGGGCTTTAAGTGGTTTGTCGACGGCCTGTTCGACGGCAGCTTCGGCTTCGGCGGCGAAGAGAGCGCCGGGGCCTCCTTCCTGCGCTTCGACGGCACGCCGTGGTCCACCGATAAAGACGGCATCATCATGTGCCTGCTGGCGGCGGAAATCACCGCGGTGACCGGGAAAAACCCGCAGGAGCATTACAACGAACTGGCGGAACGCTTCGGCGCGCCGAGCTACAACCGTCTGCAGGCTTCCGCGACCTCCGCGCAGAAAGCGGCGCTGTCCAAGCTCTCTCCGGAAATGGTCAGCGCTGACACCCTGGCGGGGGATCCGATCACTGCCCGTCTGACCGCGGCGCCGGGCAACGGGGCGGCGATTGGCGGCCTCAAGGTGATGACCGACAACGGCTGGTTCGCGGCGCGTCCGTCAGGCACTGAAGACGCCTACAAGATCTACTGCGAAAGCTTCCTCGGCGAAGAGCATCGCAAGCTGATTGAAAAAGAAGCGGTAGAGATTGTCAGCGAAGTGCTGAAGAACGCTTAACGACGCACTACCATCAGGCCCCTTGCGGGCCTGATTTTTTTCGCAAGGATAGCGATGAAAATACAACGGAAGTCTCTTTTTTTGTTCTGGGCGTGGATGGATCTCTTTTTCGTCCTGCAATTCTTATGGTGGAATATTGCCCACCGCCGCCTCCCTTTTTACGACGATCTGCTGGCTTATCTCCAGCTGCTGCACACCTGGGGATCCGCGGCGGTCTGGCTGTACCCGCTGAATGTTCTGCTGATTATCAGCATCCCGCTATCGATGATCTTTTTTTTCCGCCAGAGCCGCTATGCGCTGTGGCTGGCCTGGGGGCAGGCGCCGCTCAGGCTGCTGTTTATGCAGCCTTCGCTATCGCTGGGCCTGTGGCTGATTCAGGCTGCCGGCGTCCGGCATGTAGCGATCCTGGCAGGCTTTCTGCTGCTCTCTGAAGGGCTGAAAATCGCCAGCCTCTGGTACTGCAGAGGCGGGATTCAGGGCATAAAGCGATAGCCAATCCCGGTTTCGGTCAGCAAATGCTGCGGCCGTGCCGGATCGGCCTCCAGCTTTTGTCGCAGATGACCCATATAGATCCGCAGATAGTGGCTGTGCTCCACGGCGTTAGGCCCCCACACCTGATTCAGCAGCTGGCGCTGGGTAAGCACTTTGCCGGGATTATTCAACAGCGCCGCCAGCAGGCGAAACTCGATAGGCGTCAGGTGGATCTCTTCGCTGCCGCGCAGGATGCGGCGGGCGGGGATATTGACCTCCAGGTCAGCGAAGCGCACCACCGGCTCATCGGCCTGCGCCGCGCCGTGGCGACGCAGCGCGACGCGCAGGCGGGCCTGCAGCTCGCCGATGCCAAAGGGTTTACTTAAGTAGTCATCGGCGCCGGCATCCAGGGCGGCAATTTTGTCATGCTCTTCGCTACGCGCTGACAGGACGATAATCGGCATCTGGCTCCACTGACGCAGGTCGCGAATAAAATCAATGCCGTCACCATCCGGCAGGCCGAGATCGAGGATCGCGAGGTCGGGCTTACGGGTGGCGGCTTCAATCAGCCCACGCTGCAGGGTTTCCGCTTCAAATACGCGCATGCCGTCGGCTTCCAGCGCGGTGCGCAGAAAGCGTCGGATAGCGTGTTCGTCTTCGATAATCAGAACGTTAATCACAATTCCTCAGGTAGCTCTTCCAGTTCAGGGGGCGTTTCTCCCGGCAGTGTAACACGGAATGAGGCGCCGCCCTCGGGCCGGTTGCTGGCGGAGATGGTCCCGCCGTGGACGTCGACGATGGCCTGACAGATGGCAAGGCCCAGCCCGACGCCAGGGATCGCCGACTCTTTGTTGCCGCGGGCGAATTTATCAAAGATAGTCTGCTCCTGGCCTGCCGGGATCCCAGGACCGTTATCCCATACTTCCAGCGACAACTGCCGGGCGTCCGCCTCGGCGCGAATGCCGATGCTCGCCCGGGAGCCGGCATACTTATGGGCATTTTCCAGCAGGTTGATCAGCACCCGCTCGAACAGCGGCCCGTCGACATGCACCAGCTGGAGGGGATCGGGTAAATCCAGCTGAATATGCTGGCCGCCGAGGCTTGGCTCGAGCATGCGCAGCGCGCTGCCGACCACTTCCTCCAGCGTCAGCCACTCCTTATGCAGATTAAAGCCGCCGGACTGGATCCGCGCCATATCCAACAGGTTGTTCACCAGCCGGGTGGTGTTGAGCACATGCTGGCGGATTTCGTTGGCCTGCGGGGCATGTTTTGAACCTTCGCTGGCCAGATCGAGGGTCAGAATTTCCGCCTGGCCAAACAGCACGGTTAGCGGAGTACGCAGATCGTGCGACAGGGCGGCGAGCAGCGAGTTACGCAGGCTTTCCCGCTCGCTGGTCAGCCGGGCCTGCTCTTCGCTGGCGGTCAGGGTGAGGCGCTCCAGGGCGCTGGCCACCAGCAGGGTAAAGGTCTCCAGCAGCCGCTGCTGCTCCGGGATCATCAATTGGCGCAGATTCTCCGGTTCCACCACCAGCAGTCCCCAGGTGCGGGCGGCGCTCTTCAGGGGCAAGATCTGATACGGCACGCCGGGCAGGGTATCGGTGCCGGCGCCGGCAGGCTGCCCCTTATCAAAGCTCCAGCGGGCGATGGCATCATCCCACGGGGTCAGCCCTGGCTGGTGGGTTAAGGGCAGCAGTTTTCCCTGGGCGTCCGGGAGCAGCAGCTGGCTGCGGGCCTGAAAGGTGGAGGCGATAAACCGCTCGCTGGTGGTGGCGATATCCTGCTGGCTGCGACCCACCGCCAGCGCTTTAGACATCTCATACAGATGGCGGGTACGGCGTTCGCGGTAGCGCGCCACCCGCGCCTGGTAGCGCACGCCGGCGGTGAGGTTGCCGATAAGCAGGCCCACGGTGAGCATCACGCCGAAGGTGAGCAGATACTGGACATCCGACACCGCCAGCGTTCCGCGCGGGGCGACAAAAAAGAGATCGAAGCTGATGACGTTGATCACCGTCGCCAGCACCGATGGCCAGCGGCCATAGACCAGGGCGATGAGCACCACCCCCAGCAGATAGAGCATCACCAGGTTGGCGGCTTCGAAGGCCATCAACCACTGCATGGCCACCAGGGTAATGATGGCGCATAGCGCCACCGCCACCGCGCAGCCCTGCAGCTGCAGGCGCCATTTCTCCAGCGCCGGACGGCTGTCGCTGGCGCGTGCGGCAAGGGGGAAGGGTTTCTCATCGAGGGCGATCACCACCAGATCGAGGTCCGGCGCATGGCGAGCCAGACGATCGGCGAAGCCGCTGCGATCCCACCAGCGGCGCTTGCTTTGGCGGCCAATGACGATTTTGCCGAGGTTATGTTCGCGGGCGTAATGGAGGACCGCTTTCTCTTCCGACGGGTCGGAGAGGGTGGCGGTTTCGGCCCCCAGCTCCTGGGCCAGACGCAGCGCGGCGAGAATAGCCCGCCGCCGGCCTTCCGGCAGCCGGTGCAGGGAAGGGGTCTCGACATACACCGCATGCCAGACGCTGCCCAGGCGGGCGGCGAGCCGGGCGGCGGCGCGCACCAGCTTTTCGCTGCCGGTGTTGTGCCCAATACAGAGCAGGATCGCATCGCGGGTGTGCCAGACTTTCTCCTGGCCCTGGCGGTCGCGCCAGGCGCGCATCTGCTCATCGACGCGGTCGGCGGTGCGGCGCAGGGCCAGCTCGCGCAGCGCAATCAGATTGCCCTTGCGGAAAAAGTTTTCGATAGCGCGCTCGGCCTGGCCGCCGATGTAGACTTTGCCCTCATTGAGCCGCTGGCGCAGATCGTCAGGGGGGAGGTCCACCAGCACCACGTCGTCCGCGGCGTCAAAGAAGGGATCGGGAACCGTCTCCCGCACCTGCACGCCGGTGATCCCGCTGACGACGTCATTCAGGCTTTCCAGATGCTGGACGTTAACGGTAGTGAAAACATCTATCCCGGCCTCCAGCAGTTCATCCACATCCTGCCAGCGCTTTGGATGGCGGGAGCCTGGCGCATTGCTGTGCGCCAGCTCATCCACCAGAATCAGCGCCGGACGGCGGGCTAGAGCGGCGTCGAGATCGAACTCATAGACGTACCGCCCGCGATGGGCAAGCCGCCGCGGCGGCAGGGTGCTCAGGCCCTGCAGCATCGCGGCGGTCTCTTTACGGCCGTGGGTCTCCGCCACGCCAATCAGAATATCCAGCCCCTGGGCGCGCAGCCGCTGCGCTTCCGCCAGCATCGCCCAGGTTTTCCCCACCCCGGCGCAGGCGCCAAAGAACACTTTAAGTTTGCCGCGATGCGGGGCGGCGGTGTGCTGCAGCAGGCGGTCAGGGTCCGGGCGCAGCGGCTCGTCACTCATTTACTTATCCTTCAGGGCATCCAGCGCCATATTGAGTTGCAGTATATTGACCACCGGCTGGCCAAGGAAGCTCAGCAGCGGGGTTTGTGTGGCCTGATTCACCAACTGGGTTACCTGCTCAACGCTCAGCTGGCGCGCTTGAGCCACCCGGGGCACCTGCCACAGCGCGGCGGCCGGAGTCAGGTTGTTATCGAGACCGCTCGCCGAGGTGGTGACCAGTTCGACCGGCACCCGCGGGTCGGCGTCCGGGTTGGCGGCGCGCAGGGCCTGCACGCGCTCGCTCACCGCTTTATCCAGCGCCGGGTTGCTGGCGGCGAGGTTGCTGCCGCCAGAGGCCATGGGATTATCCGCCGTCTCCGCGGTGGCCGACGGGCGGCCCTGGAAATAGCCTGCGGCGGTGAAGTTCTGGCCAATCAGCGCCGAGCCGCGCACTTCACCGTTCAGGCGGATCAGCGAGCCGTTGGCCTGTGAGTTAAACCACCATTGTCCCAGGCTGGTGGTTAGCAGAGGATAGACGCCGCCGGTGAGCAGCGTTAACAGAATAAATAGCACAAGTGCCGGACGAATCAATGACATAGTTTGTTCCTCACACCAGACCGCTCAGGGTCAGCAGCAGGTCGATGGCTTTAATACCGATAAAGGGCACCAGCAGACCGCCGAGGCCGTAGATCCACAGGTTGCGGCGCAGCATCGCCGAGGCGGAGAGCGGGCGATAGCTGACGCCTTTCAGGGCCAGCGGGATCAGAAAGACGATGATCAGCGCGTTGAAGATAACGGCGCTGAGGATCGCCGATGAGGGCGAATGCAGGCCCATCACGTTCAGCATGGCCAGCTGAGGATAGACCGCGGCAAACGCCGCCGGAATAATGGCGAAATATTTCGCCACGTCGTTGGCAATACTGAAGGTGGTCAGCGAGCCGCGCGTCATTAACATCTGTTTGCCGATATGGACCACCTCAATCAGCTTGGTGGGGTTGGAATCCAGGTCGACCATGTTGCCCGCTTCCTTCGCCGCCTGGGTGCCGGAGTTCATGGCCACCGCCACGTCGGCCTGAGCCAGCGCGGGCGCGTCGTTGGTGCCGTCGCCGGTCATCGCCACCAGCCGACCTTCCGATTGATACTGGCGGATCAGCGCCAGCTTGGCTTCCGGCGTCGCTTCGGCGAGGAAATCATCGACGCCGGCCTCGGCGGCGATCGCCGCGGCGGTCAGGCGGTTATCGCCGGTGATCATCACCGTTTTAATGCCCATTTTGCGCAGCTGGGCGAAACGTTCTTTGATGCCGCCTTTGACGATATCTTTGAGCGCAATAATCCCCAGCACCTTTTCGCCTTCGGCGACCACCAGCGGCGTGGCCCCCTGGCGGGCGACCTCTTCCACCTGTTTATCGACATCGGCAGGGAAGTGGCCGCCGTTGGCCTCCACGTGGCGGCGAATGGCGTCCACCGACCCTTTGCGGATCATGCGCTGATCGATATTGATGCCGCTCATCCGCGTTTGCGCGGTAAAGGGGACAAAGGTGGCGTGCAGCGACTGCAGATCGCGTTCGCGCAGATTAAAGCGCTGTTTCGCCAGCACCACGATGCTGCGCCCCTCAGGGGTTTCATCCGCCAGCGAGGAGAGCTGGGCGGCGTCGGCGAGGGTTCGCTCTTCCACGCCGCGCGCCGGCAGGAAGGCGGAGGCCTGGCGGTTGCCGAGGGTAATGGTCCCGGTTTTATCCAGCAGCAGGACATCGACGTCGCCAGCGGCTTCCACCGCGCGGCCGCTGGTGGCGATCACGTTGGCGCCGAGCATACGGCTCATCCCGGCGACGCCGATGGCCGACAGCAGCCCGCCGATGGTGGTCGGGATCAGGCACACCAGCAGGGCGACCAGTACGGTAACGCTGACCGCATTGCCGCTCCACGCCGAGAAGGGCCAGATGGTGGCGGTGGCCAGCAGGAACACCAGCGTCAGGGCGATCAGCAGGATCGTCAGGGCGATCTCGTTCGGCGTTTTACGGCGCTGGGCGCCTTCCACCATGGCGATCATCCGGTCGAGGAAGGTTTCTCCCGGGTTCACGCTGCAGCGGATCACCAGCCAGTCGGAGAGAATGCGTGTCCCGCCGGTCACCGAGGCAAAATCGCCACCGGATTCACGGATCACCGGGGCAGACTCGCCGGTAATGGCGCTTTCGTCCACCGAGGCGCCGCCTTCGATGACTTCGCCATCGCAGGGGATAATATCCCCGGCTTCCACCAGCACCACGTCGCCTTTGCGCAGGTCTTCCGCCGGCACGTGGTCGACCGGCGCGTCATGCTGCGGGGCGCGCAGTTTGCGGGCGAAGGCCGTTTTTTTCACCCCTTTCAGGCTGTTGGCCTGGGCTTTGCTGCGGCCTTCCGCCATCGCTTCGGCAAAGTTGGCGAACAGCACGGTAAACCACAGCCAGATACTGACGGCGGCGGTAAAGGTGGCGCTACCGGTCAGGGCGCCGCCAGCCATGGCGATCGCCAGCAGGGTAGTTAACAGACTGCCCACCCAGACGATAAACATCACCGGATTGCGCCATTGCACCATCGGGCTGAGTTTTTTCACGGCATCCAGCAGCGCCTGGCGCACCAGCGTCGGCTCCAGCAGGGCTAATTGTTTGCGACTCATAACAGGGTGCTCCGCATCGCTCAAAGTAAGGAAAAGTGTTCAGCCAGCGGGCCAAGCGCCAGCGCAGGAATAAAGGTCAGGGCGCCCACCAGCAGCACGGTGCCGATCAGTAAACCGATAAACAGGGCGTCGTGAGTGGCCAGGGTGCCGGGGCTGGCCGGTTGAATTTTCTTCGCCACCAGCGAGCCGGCGATGGCCATCACCGGAATGATGACGGCGAAGCGGCCGACCAGCATGCAGAACGCCAGCAGCAGGTTCCAGAACGGCGTCGCCGCACCCAGGCCAGCGAAGGCGCTGCCGTTGTTATTGGCCGCCGAGGTGACGGCGTACAGCACTTCGCTAAAGCCGTGCGGTCCAGGGTTGAACATCCCGGCGCGGCCGGCGTCGGTCATCATCGCCAGCGCCGTGCCGAGCAGCACCAGCGTCGGGGTGACCAGAATGGCGAGGGCGATCATTTTCATTTCCCGGACATCGATTTTCTTCCCGAGGTACTCCGGGGTGCGGCCGACCATCAGCCCGGCGATAAATACCGCCAGCATAACGAACAGCAGCATGCCGTACAGGCCCGAGCCGACGCCGCCGAACACCACTTCGCCAATCTGCATCAGCCACATCGGCACCATGCCGCCCAGCGCGGTGAAGGAGTCATGCATGGCATTGACCGCGCCGCAGGAGGCGGCGGTGGTGATCACCGCGAACAGACTGCTGGCGAGAATACCGAAGCGACTCTCTTTACCTTCCATATTCAGGCTGCTGTCGGCACCCAGCGTCAGCAGATGCGGATTGCCGCGGGTCTCCGCCCACATCACCACGGCGACGCAGAGTATAAAGATCAGCGTCATTGCCCACAGGATGGCGCGTCCCTGACGCCGATCGCTTACCACCTCGCCGAAGGCGAAGCACAGCGCCGCCGGGATCAGGAAGATCGCCAGCATCTGCACGAGATTGGTCAGCGCGGTCGGGTTTTCAAACGGATGGGCGGAGTTGGCATTGAAGAAACCGCCGCCGTTAGTGCCCAGCAGCTTAATCGCTTCCTGTGAGGCGACAGGCCCCATCGGCAGCAGCTGGTGCACCCCTTCGAGGGTGGTAAAGGGCTGGTAGGCCTGCAGATTCTGCGGCACGCCCTGCTGAATAAAGAACAGGGCCACCAGCAGAGAGAGCGGCAGCAGCAGCCACAGGGTAATGCGCGTCAGGTCGACCCAGGCATTGCCGAGGGTCG
>NZ_GL882741.1:32367-33487 GCF_000195655.1 Klebsiella sp. MS 92-3 | reverse complement strand
GGGGGGGGGGGGGGGGGGGGGGGGAGGGGGCAACCCGGGGGGCGCCGGGGGTGGCGGCGGAGAGGAAATTCTGCACCGTCAGGCCGACCATCTGGCTGAGATAACTCATTGTGCTTTCGCCGGCGTAAGCCTGCCAGTTGGTATTGCTGACAAAGCTGATCGCGGTATTGAGCGCCAGATCCCATGACAGCCCCGGCAGGTGCTGCGGGTTAAACGGCAGCACGCCCTGGAGCATCAACAGGGCAAACAGCGCCAGGCCGCCGAGGGCGTTAAACAGCAGGATCGCCAGCAAATACTGCAGCCAGCCCATCTCCTCGGCGCGGATCCCGGCCACGCGCCACAAGACGCGCTCGACGCCGGCCAGGCCGGGAAGCGGGATATCGTTCACCATTCTCGCCAGACACATCCCCAGCGGGCGCGCCAGCACCAGCAATACCAGCAGATAGCTGGCTAATAATAAAAATCCCTGGGCAGCCATCAGAATGCCTCCGCATGTATCAAGGCATAAACCAGATAAGCCAGTAACAGGAACACCAGCCCAACGCCAGTGAGTACGCCTGCAGTCACAATCCACCTCCGGGTGTGTTTTCGATTTACCTGGAGGATAGAAATTACGGCGCAAAGATTTCGCAAAAATCCGCGGGTGCGGTGTAAAAAAAGTATAAAAATGACAAAGGCACAAATTAACTGATGGTTAGTATTAATTTAACTTTTTCGTAACTAATTTACGTGGCGAATGTAAATTAAGTATAAATACGTGCTTTTTAGTGGTCGGATGAGTAGTAAAATTACAAGCAGAGCGGTATTATTTTGCTCAGACAAACATGATTAATTTTACCGGCGCTGCTTGCCGGCCTGACAAAGGGGAGAGAAATGATGGCGTTGTACAAAGCTTATCCTGCTCATATTATTTTGCTGCGTCGTGCTTTCGCCGTCGTGGCTGGCGTCGCGGCGCTGCCGGTGATGCTGTTCTGGAAAGATCGCGCCCGCTACTACAGCTGGCTGCACCGGGTGTGGTCGAAAACCAGCGAGCAGCCGGTGTGGATGGCGCAGGCGGAGAAAGCCGCTCACGATTTCTATTAATCCTCCTGCTGCGAAGAAAATAACAAGACCCCCCCCC
>NZ_GL882741.1:30692-32213 GCF_000195655.1 Klebsiella sp. MS 92-3 | reverse complement strand
GTTTTTTTTTCGCCGCTTGTCTACACTCGTTTTTATGCGCCGCCTTGGAATTGGCAGGTGCGTATTTTGCCGGAGCGCGCTATTTTTGCCGGCTTAGATCATAAGATGAGTATTGCTGACGGATAATAAGGAGTGATATGGCCACCCATCTGGTCTGGTTACGCACGGATTTACGCATTCACGATAACCTGGCGCTGGCTGCCGCCTGCCGCGATCCGCAGGCGCAGGTGCTGGCGCTGTATATCGCCACCCCGGGGCAGTGGCGTGAACATCACCTGGCGCCACGGCAGGCCGCTTTTATCGCCAGCCATTTACAGAGTCTGCATGCCGCGCTGGCGGAACGGGGTATACCGCTGTGGGTAGAAGAGGCGGACGATTTTACCGCCAGCGTCGAACGGCTGGCCGATTTTTGCCAGCAGCATCAGGTCAGTCACCTGTTCTACAACTATCAGTACGAATTCAATGAACGCCAGCGCGATGCCGCCGTTGAGAACACCTTGCGCGACGTGATTTGCCAGGGCTTTGACGACAGCGTCCTGTTGCCGCCCGGCAGCGTACTGACCGGTGGCGGCGAAATGTATAAAGTCTTCACCCCGTTTAAAAATGCGTTTATTCGCCGTCTGCGGGACGGACTGCCGGCGTGCGTGGCGGCCCCTAAGCCGCGCCAGGCGCCTGCCCGCCAGGCGCCGCCGCTGCCTGAGCTTAACTACCCGCAAACGCCGTTTGACGGGCTGCTGTTTGCCGCGGATGAAAAAACGGCGCTGGCGCGTCTGCGCGCGTTTTGTCAGCAAGCGGCGGCGGATTACGAGGGGCAGCGCGACTTCCCGGCCGTGGAAGGGACCAGTCGCCTGTCGCCCTGCCTGGCCATCGGCGTGCTGTCCCCCCGCCAGTGCCTGCATCGTCTGCTGACGGAACATCCCGCCGCGCTGGACGGCGGAGCCGGCGCCACCTGGCTTAACGAGCTGATCTGGCGCGAGTTTTACCGCCATCTGATGGTCTACTATCCGAAGCTCTGTAAAGGGCGGCCATTTACTGCCTGGACAGATAAGGTCGCCTGGCGCGCAGAGGAGGCCTCCCTACAGGCCTGGCAGCGCGGGGAGACCGGTTTTCCAATTGTTGATGCCGCCATGCGCCAGCTTAACGCCACCGGCTGGATGCATAACCGGTTGCGCATGATTGTCGCCAGCTTCCTGACCAAAGATTTGCGCCTCGACTGGCGGGCGGGCGAGCGCTATTTCATGAGCCAGCTGATTGATGGCGACCTGGCGGCGAATAACGGCGGCTGGCAGTGGGCGGCTTCAACGGGCACCGACGCCGCGCCCTATTTCCGCATATTTAATCCCACCACCCAGGGCGAAAAGTTTGATAAACAGGGGGTGTTTATACGTCGCTGGCTGCCGGAGCTGGCAAAGGTGCCGGAGAAGGCCCTGCATCAGCCGTGGGCGTGGGCGGATAAACAAGGGATCACGCTGGATTATTCGCGCCCGATAGTTGATCACAAGCAGGCGCGGCAGGAGACGC
>NZ_GL882741.1:22464-30563 GCF_000195655.1 Klebsiella sp. MS 92-3 | reverse complement strand
GGAATTACTCCACCGCCAGACGGCGGGGCCCGACTTTCAGCGAATGATACAGCCAGATGACCAGCACCACGCCGACGCAGGCCAGCGCGCCCCAGGTGATCTGGCTGAAGACGGTAATGTAGGCGTCAATGGAGTAGTTCACCGCTCCGGCGGCGTCGAATGACGCCTGCGAGGTCTGGTCGGCGATAACGCCGGCCAGATAGTTGGCGATGGCCCCTGAGAGCAGCATATAAATACCGGTCAGCACCCCAGTGACACCCGGGATCTCAATGCGGGTGATCTGCGACATCGCGACCGGGTCGATAAACAGTTCGGCAAAGCCCATCACCGCCAGACCCAGCACCATCAGCGGCATGGACGACTGACCATAGGCCGCCGACCAGCGGGCGCTGAGGGTCAAAATGCAGAACCCGGCGCTCATCAGGCCCAGACCGAGGGCAAATTTCCCCCAGATGCGCACGGTGCGATTGCCGTTCACGCTCTCTTTCACCAGCCACGCCAGCACCATCCCGCAGAGCATCACCGCGAAGGCGTTGATTGACTGGAACATAGCGGTAGGGACTTCGTAGCTCATGATATGGCGGTTAACGAAGCGGTCAATATACAGGCTGATGGAGCTCCCGCCCTGTTGGGCGAAGGCCCAGAACAGCAGGCTGAAGGCGGTCAGGACGACGATCAGGCGCAGATCCTTGCGCTGTTTATCGGTTTCGGCGCGCAGGTAGATCCGCGCCAGTACCGCGAGGCCAATGGCCGTGGCCACGATCAGGGCATACACCGACCACTCCTGCCAGAACAGTACCGCAATCAGCAGCGGGGCGGTAACCAGCAACACCAGCAGCCAGCCCCAGTTTGGCAGCAGGAAGCGGCGCGCGCACAGCGCCTGGCGGTTGACGCCAGCGGTATGCTGGAAATGACGGTTGCCGCAGAGGAAAATCACCAGCCCCGCGACCATGCCGATGGCCGCCAGGGCAAAGCCCATCGCCCAGCTATACTCCTCCTGTACGTAGCCGCAGGCGATCGGCGCGATAATCGAGCCGATATTGCCGGCGGCATACATCAGCGAAAAGCCGCCATCGCGACGCGGATCGGCGGGTTCGTACAGCTCGCCCAGCAGACAGCTGACGTTGGATTTAAACAACCCGTAGCCGCAGACGATGATCGCCAGCGACAGGTACAGGAAAACCGGAGCGGTTTCGCTGGCCCCGAGCACCAGATGGCCAATGGCCATCAGCAGCGCGCCGAGCATGACCGCCATCCGGTTGCCTAACAGCTTATCGGCCAGATAGCCGCCGAGGATCGGCGTCACATAGACCAGCGAACAGTAGGCGCTGAACAGGGCGTAGGCATGGTTATCGTCATATTTGAGCTGATTGGTGAGATAGAGGATCAGCAGGGCGCGCATGCCGTAAAAGCTAAAGTACTCCCAGATTTGCAGCGCCACGACGTAGTAGATCGCCCGCGGCTGCGATGATGTTGTCTGCATATGAAGTGTGTTTCCTGGCGTAAAGCGAAAGTCGATCGTTCTGCATGAATAGCGATTTATCAGTCATATTCATGGCTTGAGGGGCTTTCTGATTATTTAATATGCTTTATTAGTGCATAAATATACACTAATGCGCGGCGGGATGAATAGACAAATTGCGGGATTCGTTAAAAAGTCATGGTCAGTGACGGTCGCGGACTATCGACGACCCGAATGGATATGGTTATGTTATGCCTTTGTATAACCTGATTATCTGCTGGAGTGGCGATGAAAAATAGCGAACTGGAACAACTGATTAACGACAAGCTCAATAGTGCGGCCATCAGTGACTTCGCCCCTAACGGTCTGCAGGTGGAAGGACGCGAAACGGTGCACAAGATCGTCACCGGAGTGACGGCCTGCCAGGCGCTGCTGGATGAGGCCGTCCGTCTGCAGGCGGATGCGGTGATTGTTCATCACGGCTATTTCTGGAAAAACGAATCGCCAGTGATCCGCGGCATGAAGCGCCGTCGCCTGAAAACCCTGCTGGCCAACGATATCAATCTCTACGGTTGGCACCTGCCGCTGGATGCCCATCCGGAGCTGGGCAATAACGCGCAGCTGGCGCATCTGCTGGGGATTAACGTGCTCGGCGAAATCGAACCGCTGGTGCCGTGGGGCGAGCTGTCGATGCCGGTTTCCGGCCTCGAACTGGCCTCGTGGATCGAAGCGCGACTGGGGCGTAAGCCGCTGTGGTGCGGCGATACCGGGCCGGACACCGTCAGCCGCGTCGCCTGGTGTACCGGCGGCGGCCAGAGCTTTATCGACGCCGCGGCGCGCTTTGGCGTGGACGCCTTTATCACCGGCGAAGTGTCGGAACAAACTATTCACTCTGCCCGCGAGCAGGGCCTGCATTTTTATGCCGCCGGCCACCACGCCACCGAGCGGGGCGGCATTCGCGCCCTCAGCGAATGGCTGACGGAAACGACCGATCTGGATGTTACCTTTATTGATATTCCTAACCCTGCCTGACGGGAGAGAAGAAAGTGCAGCGAGCGCGTTGTTATCTGTTAGGTGAAACGGCGGTGGTCCTGGAGCTTGAGCCTCCGGTGACCCTGGAGAGCCAAAAACGTATCTGGGGCCTGACGCAGCGGTTGACCGATCGCGAAGAGGTGGTTGAAGTGATCCCGGGGATGAACAACATCACCGTTGTGCTGCGTCGTCCGCAGGAGATGGCGTGGGAGGCGATTGACAAGCTGCAGCGCTGGTGGGAAGAGAGCGATGCGCTGGAGCCGGAATCCCGTGAGATAAGTATCCCGGTTATTTACGGCGGCGAGGCGGGGCCAGATCTTGGCGACGTCGCGCGCCATAGCGGTTTGAGCGAAAAGCAGGTGGTCGAACTGCACTCTTCGGTGGAGTATATGGTGTGGTTTCTGGGTTTCCAGCCGGGGTTTCCGTATTTTGGCGGCCTGCCGGAGCAGCTGGCGATGCCGCGTCGCGCCGAGCCGCGCGTACTGGTACCGGCGGGATCCGTCGGTATCGGCGGATCGCAAACCGGTATTTATCCGCTGGCGACGCCGGGCGGCTGGCAGCTGCTGGGGCGCACGCCGCTGGCATTATTCGATCCAAAACGTGAAGAGCCGGTGCTGCTGCGTTCCGGCGATCGCGTGCGCTTTGTGCCGCAGAAGGAGGGGGTATGTTGAAATTTATCCGCGCCGGCATGTATACCTCGGTACAGGATGGCGGCCGGGAAGGCCAGCGCCAGTGGGGGATTAGCCGCTGCGGCGCGCTGGATAAACCGGCGATGACCATTGCCAATCTGCTGGTGGGCAATGCGCCGGAGGCGGCGGCGCTGGAAATTACGCTGGGTCAGGTCGATGTGCAGTTTACCCGCCACTGCTGGTTCGCGTTGACCGGCGCCGCCTGTGAAGCGACGCTCGACGGCGCGCCGGTCTGGTTGGGCTGGCGAATGGAGGCGAAGGCCGGGCAGCGGCTGGTGCTGAAAAATCCTCAGCATGGGATCCGCAGCTATCTGGCGGTCGCGGGCGGTATTGATGTCCCTGAAGTTTTAGGTTCCCGCTCTACCGATCTGAAAGTCGGTATCGGCGGAATCGAAGGGCGCCGGTTGCAGGATGGCGATCAAGTGAAGATTGGGAAATCGTCCCGCCGCTTTAGCGCCTCGCGCGGCGTTAAACAGCTGCCGATAGGCAATATTATTCGCGCGCTGCCGGGGCCGGAGTATCACGAATTCGACAGCGTGTCGCAGGAGTCTTTCTGGCGCTCGCCGTGGAAGCTGAGTCCGCAAAGCAACCGTATGGGCTACCGCCTGCAGGGGCAGCCGCTCAGGCGCACAACCGACCGGGAAATGCTCTCTCATGGCCTGCTGCCCGGCGTGGTACAGGTACCGCATAACGGCCAGCCGATTGTGTTGATGAACGATGCGCAAACCACCGGCGGCTATCCGCGTATAGCCTGCATTATTGAGGCCGATATGTACCAACTGGCGCAAATTCCGCTAGGTCAGCCGATCCATTTCGTCCCCTGTTCGCTGGAGGAAGCGCTAAAAGCGCGCGCCGACCAGCAGCGCTACCTTGAACAACTGGCCTGGAGATTAAGCGATGAAAATTGATTTAAATGCCGACCTCGGCGAAGGCTGCGCCAGCGATAGCGCGCTGCTGCAGCTGGTCTCTTCCGCCAATATCGCCTGCGGCTTTCACGCCGGCGATGCGGTTCTCATGCAGCAATGCGTGCGCGAGGCGCTGAAAAACGGCGTCGCTATCGGCGCACACCCGAGCTTCCCGGACCGGGAAAATTTCGGTCGAACCGCGATGCAGTTACCGCCAGAGACGGTCTACGCCCAGGTGCTGTACCAAATTGGCGCGCTGGCGGCAATCGTACACGCCCAGGGGGGCGAGCTGCGGCACGTCAAACCGCATGGCATGTTGTACAACCAGGCGGCGAAAGAGCCGCCTTTGGCCGACGCTATCGCCCGTGCGGTGCGCGATGCCGACGCCGACCTGGTGCTGGTTGGGCTGGCGGGCAGCGAGCTTATCCGCGCCGGACAGCATTATCAGTTGACGACGCGCCAGGAAGTCTTCGCCGATCGCGGCTATCTGGCCGACGGCAGCCTGGTGCCGCGTAGCCAACCGGGCGCGCTGATTGAGAGCGAAGAGCAGGCGCTGGCGCAAACGCTGGAAATGGTGCAGCACAACCGGGTGCGCAGCCTGAGCGGCGAATGGGCGCATGTAAAGGCGGAAACGGTCTGCCTGCATGGCGATGGCGCTCACGCGCTCGATTTCGCCCGACGCTTGCGCGCCGCGTTTGCCGGGCGGAATATCGACGTCAGCGCGGACCTCGAGTAATAGTCCGCCTAAGTTATTAATAATAATTAAATCAAATAATTAACAACACTCACAATACTCACAACTGAACAGGACGTTATTATGCAAGAGGCGATATCCCTCTGGCCGCTAATCGGCATTGCCGTGATTGTGGTCGGTTTTGTATTACGCTTTAACCCGGTGCTGGTGGTGATTATCTCCGGGATCGTCACCGGCGTGGCGGCGCATATGCCAATAGCCACTATTCTGGAGAAACTGGGCGAGGGCTTCCTGAATACCCGTAATCTGCCGTTTATTCTGCTGCTGCCGCTGGCGGTGATCGGGCTGCTGGAGCGCCATGGTCTGAAAGAGCGGGCGCAGGCGTGGATCGCGAAGATCCATAGCGCGACCGCCGGACGTCTGCTGATCGTCTATCTGTTTGTGCGCGAAGCCACCGCCGCTCTGGGGTTGACCAGCCTCGGCGGACATCCGCAAATGGTGCGCCCGCTGCTGGCGCCGATGGCGGAGGGGGCGGCGGAAAAGCGCTTTGGCCCGCTGCCGGGCAATGTACGCTACCGCCTGCGCGCGATGTCGGCGGCAACCGATAACGTCGGGCTGTTCTTCGGCGAAGATATTTTTGTCGCCTTCGGCGCGATCATCTTCATGCACAACTTTATGCTGGAGTCGGGTGGGATCCAGACAGAACCGTTGCATATTGCCCTGTGGGGGATCCCGACGGCGATCTGCGCCTTTCTGATCCACGCCGCGCGCCTGTGGCGACTCGATCGCCATCTCCAGCGCGAGCTGGACCGGATAAACGCCGGACAGGCGAAAGGCGGTGCGGCATGAATTTCCAGCAAACCTATTTATACTGGCTGGCCGGAGCGGTACTGCTGGTCGTGGCTATCATGTCCTGGCGCGACAAAAGCAATCCGCGGCGTCTGACAACCGGTCTGTTCTGGGGCCTGTACGGGCTGGTGTTCTTGCTCGGCGACTGGACATATCAACTGGTGGGCGATAAGCGTACGGTGAATATCGCTGTCGGCGGGGTGGTGGTCGTCCTGGCGCTGATCGCCGGTTTTGGCGGCGTGCGCCTCGGCAGCTACCATCAGCGTACCCAGGAAGAGAAAACCACCAGCGCGAAACGCCTCGGCAACAAACTTTTCTTTCCGGCGCTGGCGATTCCGGTCGTCACCGTCATTGGCGTACTGCTGTTTAACAATCTGCCCTCATGGCAGGTGGCGCTCTTCGGGCCGGGCAACCACGCGACGCTGATTACTCTGTTCTCGATGACTGTCGGTACGCTGATTGGCCTGGCGATGGCGATTCGTATGACGCATGAAACGGTGGCGCAGCCAATGCAGGAAGCGCGCCGTTTGCTTGATTCCGTCGGCTGGGCCTTTATCCTGCCGCAAATCCTCGCGGTGCTGGGGCTGCTGTTTACCGCAGCGGGCGTCGGAACCAGCATTTCATGGCTGACCGAGCACTATCTGGCGGTCGATAACCGCTTTATCGCCGTGGCTGTGTATGCCATCGGCATGGCGGTGCTGACAATGGTGATGGGCAACGCCTTTGCCGCTTTCCCGATTGTGACCGCCGGAGTTGGCATTCCGATTTTAGTCCTGCAGCACGGCGGCAATCCGGCGGTAATGGCGGCGATTGGTATGTTTTCCGGCTACTGCGGCACGCTGATGACGCCGATGGCGGCGAACTTCAATATTGTCCCGGCGGCGCTGCTGGAACTGCCGGATAAAAACGCGGTGATTAAAGCCCAGATACCGACCGGTATCCTGCTGCTTATCGTCAATGTATTCTTACTCTATTTCCTGATGTTCCTGTAAGGAGGGATGATGGCTGGCGTATTGATTACCGGTTTTGAGCCGTTCGGCGGCGAAACGGTTAACCCTTCATGGGAAGTGGTTAAGCAGCTGGATGGCATGATTATTCGCGGACAGCAGGTGGTGGCTAAACAGTTACCCTGCGTATTCGGCGAAGCGCTGACGGTGCTGAAGGCGGCGCTGGAAACCTATCAACCGCGGCTGACGATTGCCGTCGGACAGGCCGGCGGCCGTGTCGATATTACCGTCGAACGTGTAGCGATCAATGTCGATGATGCGCGGATCCCCGACAATAAAGGCCTGCAACCGATCGATGAGCCGATCGTCGCTAATGGCCCTGCGGCCTGCTTCAGTACGCTGCCGATCAAAGCGATCGTTAGCGCGCTGCGCCAGCAGGGGATCCCGGCCTCGGTGTCGCAAACCGCGGGCACCTTCGTCTGCAATCACGTGATGTATGGTTTGCTGCATCAGCTGCAGGGAAAAAGCGGGCAGAAGGGCGGTTTTATCCATATTCCGTATCTGCCTGAACAGGCGGCGGCCCACCCCGGCGAGGCGAGTATGTCGGTCGCGACGGTACGCGAGGCGCTGGAAACGGCGATTGCCGTCGCCCTTGAACAGGATGACGATGTCAAAATTGGCGGCGGCGCCACCCATTAACAGAAGGATGACAGTATGCCGGAAGGTCCGGAGATCCGCCGTGCGGCGGATAAACTGGAGGCGGCAATCAAAGGCGAACCCTTAACCAACGTCTGGTTCGCCTTTCCTCAGTTGCAACCCTATCAAACTCAGCTAACTGGTCAGCGGGTGACCCATATCGCCACCCGCGGCAAGGCCCTGTTAACCCACTTCTCCGGCGGATTGACCCTGTATAGCCATAACCAGCTGTACGGCGTCTGGCGTGTGGTGGATGCCGGCGTTGAGCCGCAATCGAACCGCGTACTGCGCGTCAGGCTGCAGACCGCCAGCAAGGCGATTTTGCTCTACAGCGCGTCGGACATTGATATCCTCACGGCGGAGCAGGTTGCCAACCATCCGTTCTTGCTGCGCGTCGGACCGGACGTGCTGGACATGACGTTAACCGCGGAGCAGGTGAAAGCGCGGCTGCTGTCGGCCAAATTCCGCAATCGTCAGTTTTCCGGCCTGCTGCTGGATCAGGCTTTTCTTGCCGGGCTCGGAAACTATCTGCGGGTGGAAATTCTCTGGCAGGTGGGATTAAGCGGTAAGCGTAAAGCCGCTGAACTGAGCGACAGTCAGCTGGATGCGCTGGCGCGCGCGCTGCTCGATATCCCGCGGCTGTCCTATCGTACTCGCGGTCTGGTGGATGACAACAAGCATCATGGCGCGCTGTTTCGCTTTAAGGTCTTCCATCGCGATGGGGAAAGGTGCGAACGCTGTGGGGGAATCATTGAGAAGACGACGCTCTCCTCGCGGCCATTTTACTGGTGTCCAGGATGCCAGCATTAAGCCGGCTGGCGGGCG
>NZ_GL882741.1:17037-22327 GCF_000195655.1 Klebsiella sp. MS 92-3 | reverse complement strand
AAACGCGCCAGCAGGCGCGTTTTTATGATCCGGACAGTGCGATTAACGCTTAATGTCGGACTGGAAATCGCGTTTGGCGTAGCCGGTATACAGCTGACGCGGACGGGCGATCTTCATGCCATCGCTGTGCATTTCGTTCCAGTGCGCAATCCAGCCCACGGTACGCGCCATGGCGAAGATAACGGTAAACATGGAGGACGGAATACCCATCGCTTTCAGGATGATACCGGAGTAGAAGTCGACGTTCGGATACAGTTTCTTCTCGATGAAGTACGGGTCGTTCAGCGCGATATGCTCCAGCTCCATGGCCACCTGCAGCAGGTCGTCTTTGGTGCCCAGCTCTTTCAGCACTTCATGGCAGGTTTCACGCATCACGGTGGCGCGCGGATCGTAGTTTTTGTAAACACGATGGCCGAAGCCCATCAGGCGGAAAGAGTCATTCTTGTCTTTCGCACGACGAACAAATTCCGGAATGTGCTCAACGGAGCTGATCTCTTCCAGCATTTTCAGCGCCGCTTCGTTGGCGCCACCGTGTGCCGGTCCCCACAGGGAGGCGATGCCCGCAGCGATACAGGCGAACGGGTTAGCGCCGGAGGAGCCCGCGGTACGTACCGTGGAGGTCGACGCGTTCTGCTCGTGATCGGCGTGCAGGATCAGAATACGATCCATCGCGCGCTCCAGCACCGGATTGACTTCATACTCTTCGCACGGTGTCGCAAACATCATGCGCAGGAAGTTGCCGGCGTAGGAGAGGTCGTTGCGCGGATAAACAAACGGCTGGCCGATAGAATATTTGTAACACATGGCTGCCATGGTTGGCATTTTGGACAGCAGACGGTAGGCGGCAATCTCGCGGTGACGCGGGTTATTCACGTCGAGGGAATCATGATAGAACGCCGCCAGCGCGCCAGTGATCCCGCACATCACCGCCATCGGGTGGGAATCGCGACGGAACGCGTGGAACAGACGGGTGATCTGCTCATGAATCATGGTGTGGCGGGTGACGGTAGTTTTGAATTCGTCATATTCGGCCTGGGTCGGCTTTTCGCCGTACAGCAGGATATAACAGACTTCAAGATAATTAGATTCGGTCGCTAACTGGTCGATCGGGAAGCCGCGGTGCAGCAGGATCCCCTCGTCACCATCGATAAACGTAATTTTAGATTCACAAGAAGCCGTTGATGTGAAACCTGGGTCAAAGGTAAATACGCCTTTTGAACCAAGACTACGAATATCAATAACATCCTGACCGAGCGTGCCTTTTAGCACATCCAGTTCAATAGCAGTGTCACCACCCAGGGTGATTTTTGCTTTAGCATCAGACATTTATGGTCTCCTTAGCGCCTTTATTGCTTAAGACTGCCGGGTGGTGGATTTGCTTTCGGCCCGCGCCTGCATACGTTACCAGTTTGTTATGTTGCACACAGCTCTGCGTCAGCGAAAAGGGCAGGGTACAGAGCAACGGCGCTTGATGGCACGTCCTTCAGGGCTGCGGTGAAACAACAGCAAATCAGCGTTTTAGCAGTCCGAATATTAAAACCTATATACCACTAATAACTGTCCTGATTACATCGGTCAATACTGACACACTGTTACATAACTTATTCTCAGGTGAAAGAGTGACCCCATAACTTTTGAGCATTATTGCATTTAACTGGTAATGGTTGTAACAAGAATGTTTAATATTTGTCAAATCAGGTGATTAAAAATTAAAAAAATGTTGGTATCGTGACCTTGATCACTGTTCCGGAGAAAACCCAACAAACTATATGTAGGTTAATTGTAATGATTTTGTGAACGGCCTATACTGCGGCCAGGTCTCCGGAACACCCTGCAATCCCGAGCCACCCAGCGTTGTTTAGTGATGTTTTAATGCCTGAAAAGACGTTTTAACATGACTTCTGGTTATAGAAAGGACGCTGTCTGACCCGCAAGCAGACCGGAGGAAGGAAACAATAAGAACAGCATGTGGGCGTTATTCATGGTAAGAAATGTGAAAAAACAAAGACCTGTCAATCTGGATCTACAAACGATACGGTTCCCAATCACGGCGATAGCGTCCATTCTCCATCGCGTTTCCGGTGTCATCACCTTCGTGGCGGTCGGAATTCTGCTTTGGCTGCTGGGCACCAGCCTTTCCTCCCCAGAAGGTTTTCTGACGGCGGCCTCCATCATGGATAGCTTCTTTGTGAAGTTCATCATGTGGGGCATTCTCACCGCGCTGGCCTATCACGTCGTTGTCGGTATTCGCCATCTGATGATGGACTTTGGCTACCTTGACGAAACCCTCGAAGCAGGGAAACGTTCCGCCAAAATTTCTTTTGTTATTACTGTCGTGCTTTCACTTCTCGCAGGAGTCCTCGTATGGTAAGCAACGCCTCAGCACTGGGACGCAACGGCGTACATGACTTTATCCTGGTCCGTGCTACCGCCATCGTTCTGACCCTCTACATCATCTACATGGTTGGCTTCTTCGCCACCACCGGTGAAATCTCATGGGAAGTGTGGACCGGGTTCTTTGCCTCCGGCTTCACTAAAGTCTTCACTCTGCTGGCTCTCGTTTCCATTCTCATCCATGCCTGGATCGGGATGTGGCAGGTGTTAACAGACTACGTTAAACCACTGGCTCTGCGCCTGGTTCTGCAACTGGCTATCGTTGTGGCGCTGGTGGCTTACGTTCTTTATGGATTTGTTGTGGTGTGGGGTGTGTAATGAAATTGCCAGTCAGAGAGTTTGATGCTGTTGTCATCGGTGCCGGCGGCGCAGGTATGCGCGCGGCGCTGCAAATTTCCCAGAGCGGACAGACCTGTGCACTGCTCTCCAAAGTGTTCCCTACCCGTTCCCATACCGTATCCGCGCAGGGTGGCATCACCGTCGCGCTCGGTAACTCCCATGAAGATAACTGGGAATGGCATATGTACGACACCGTAAAAGGGTCGGACTATATCGGCGACCAGGACGCCATCGAATACATGTGTAAGACCGGCCCGGAAGCGATTCTTGAGCTGGAGCACATGGGACTGCCGTTCTCTCGTCTTGACGATGGCCGTATTTATCAGCGCCCGTTTGGCGGCCAGTCGAAGAACTTCGGCGGCGAACAGGCGGCGCGTACCGCGGCGGCGGCTGACCGTACCGGCCACGCCCTGCTGCACACTCTGTATCAGCAGAACCTGAAAAACCACACCACTATCTTCTCCGAATGGTACGCCCTCGATCTGGTGAAAAACCAGGACGGCGCGGTAGTCGGTTGTACCGCCCTGTGCATCGAGACCGGCGAGGTGGTCTACTTTAAAGCCCGCGCCACCGTGCTGGCGACCGGCGGCGCAGGCCGTATCTATCAGTCCACCACCAACGCCCACATCAATACGGGTGACGGCGTCGGGATGGCCATCCGCGCCGGCGTGCCGGTGCAGGATATGGAAATGTGGCAGTTCCACCCGACCGGTATCGCCGGGGCTGGGGTTCTGGTTACCGAAGGTTGCCGCGGCGAAGGCGGTTACCTGCTGAACAAACACGGCGAACGCTTTATGGAGCGTTATGCCCCGAACGCTAAAGACCTGGCGGGCCGTGACGTGGTGGCGCGTTCCATCATGATCGAAATCCGCGAAGGCCGCGGCTGCGACGGTCCGTGGGGCCCGCACGCGAAACTGAAACTGGATCACCTCGGTAAAGAGGTTCTGGAATCTCGTCTGCCGGGTATCCTTGAACTTTCCCGTACCTTTGCCCACGTCGATCCGGTGAAAGAGCCGATCCCGGTTATCCCAACCTGTCACTACATGATGGGCGGTATCCCGACCAAAGTCACCGGCCAGGCGTTGACCGTGAATGAGAAGGGCGAAGACGTGGTGATCCCGGGCCTGTTCGCGGTAGGCGAAATCGCCTGCGTATCGGTCCACGGCGCCAACCGTCTGGGCGGCAACTCGCTGCTCGACCTGGTGGTCTTCGGCCGCGCGGCGGGCCTGCATCTGCAGGAATCCATTGCCGAGCAGGGCACGCTGCGCGACGCTAGCGAATCCGATATCGAAGGCTCGCTGGATCGCCTCAACCGCTGGAACAACACCCGCTCTGGTGAAGATCCGGTGGCGATTCGTAAAGCGCTGCAGGAATGTATGCAGCATAACTTCTCGGTGTTCCGCGAAGGCGATGCGATGCACAAAGGTCTGGAGCAACTGAAAGTGATCCGCGAGCGCCTGAAAAACGCCCGTCTCGACGATACCTCCAGCGAGTTCAACACCCAGCGCGTTGAGTGCCTGGAGCTGGATAACCTGATGGAAACCGCCTACGCGACCGCCGTATCCGCTAACTTCCGTACCGAGAGCCGTGGCGCCCACAGCCGCTTCGACTTCCCGGATCGTGATGATGAAAACTGGCTGTGCCATTCCCTGTACCTGCCAGAGTCGGAATCCATGACGCGTCGTAGCGTCAATATGGAACCGAAACTGCGTCCGGCATTCCCGCCGAAGATTCGTACTTACTAATGCGGAGACAGGAAAATGAAACTCGAGTTTTCAATTTATCGCTATAACCCGGATGTTGACGACGCTCCGCACATGCAGGATTACACCCTTGAAGCGGAAGAAGGTCGCGACATGATGCTGCTGGATGCGCTGATCCAGCTGAAAGAAAAAGATCCGTCGCTGTCGTTCCGCCGCTCCTGCCGTGAAGGGGTCTGCGGGTCCGATGGTCTGAACATGAACGGGAAAAACGGTTTGGCGTGCATCACGCCGATCTCCGCGCTGAATCAGCCGGGCAAGAAGATTGTTATCCGTCCGCTGCCAGGATTACCGGTTATCCGTGATTTGGTGGTGGACATGGGGCAATTCTATGCACAATATGAGAAG
Organism: Klebsiella sp. MS 92-3; assembly: GCF_000195655.1. Lineage (NCBI taxonomy): Bacteria > Pseudomonadati > Pseudomonadota > Gammaproteobacteria > Enterobacterales > Enterobacteriaceae > Klebsiella > Klebsiella sp. MS 92-3. The sequence goes on along the minus strand of NZ_GL882741.1, from coordinate 17,486 downwards.
ATTAAGCCTTACTTGTTGAATAATGGGCAAAATCCTCCGGCTCGCGAGCATCTGCAGATGCCTGAGCAGCGTGAGAAACTCGACGGGCTGTACGAGTGTATTCTGTGCGCCTGCTGTTCGACCTCGTGCCCGTCGTTCTGGTGGAACCCGGACAAGTTCATCGGCCCGGCTGGCCTGCTGGCCGCGTATCGCTTCCTGATCGACAGTCGCGATACCGAAACCAGCGAGCGCCTAGACGGCCTGAGCGATGCTTTCAGCGTATTCCGCTGTCACAGCATTATGAACTGCGTCAGTGTGTGTCCGAAGGGGCTGAACCCGACGCGCGCCATCGGCCATATTAAGTCGATGCTGCTGCAGCGCAGCGCGTAAGCAACACGGTCTGTCCCGGATGGTGCTAGCGCTTATCCGGGCTACCAAAGCAGTAGCCCCGGCAAGCGTTAGCGCCGCCG